>DEKQ01000118.1 GCA_002353975.1 Prevotellaceae bacterium UBA2718 | reverse complement strand
AGGAAGACTACGATAATGCCGGCCTGCAGGTAGGATTGACAGAGGCGGATGTTTCAGGGGTTTTATTATGCCTCGACGTCACGGAGCAAGTAGTCAGCGAGGCGCAGGAGCTGGGCTGCAACATGATTGTGTCCCATCATCCCCTCATATTCCGTAAGCTGCGCCACATCGGCGGCGACAGCTACATAGAGCGTTGCATCATGCAGGCCATTCGCAGCGGCATCACCATCGTCTCCATGCACACGAACCTCGACAGTGCCAAGGGAGGCGTGAACTATGAGATAGCATGCAGGTTAGGCATCGACATGAATACCGTTACAATCCTCCAACCGCGCGAAGTGGAGGGAGTCACAGGCGGCTCATGCATCGTCGGAGAGTTGCCGCAGCCCCTCACGGCGGAGGCATATATAAATAAGGTGAAGGAAGTGTTCCGCGTGCCCTGTGTAATGGGAAACGAACTCCTGCAGCGCCCCGTAAAGCGTGTTGCAATATGCGGAGGGGCGGGAGCATTCATGTTGCCACAAGCCATTGAGGCACAAGCCGATGCATTCCTCACCGGTGAGATGCATTACCACGACTACTTCTCGCACGAACAGCAGATACAGATTACCATCATCGGGCACTACGAGAGCGAGCAATACACCCAGAACCTGCTGAAGGAAATCATTGACAATGGCTGCCCGGGTGTGAGAACGGTAATCACAAGCATCAACACCAATCCGGTAAGATACTATTAATTCAGAATTTATAACCCACTGCTCACGTCCCTCCCCCATCAAGGGGGAGTCGGAGGGGGCTTTAATTAGATAATATATGGCAAGAAAAGACCCAAAAGACATGACCGTAGAGGAGCGTCTGAAGACCCTCTATCAGTTGCAGACAACACTGTCTCAGATTGACGAAAAGCGTGCCCTGCGCGGCGAGCTGCCTCTTGAGGTAGAGGATTTGGAGAACGAGGTGGAAGGACTCAACGTCCGTCTGGACCGTATCGTTCAGGAAATCAACGACCTCACCAGCGCCGTCTCTCAGCGCACCGCAGACATCGAGGAGGCTAAGGCCAGCGTGGAACGCTATAAGAAGCAGCTCGACGATGTGAGAAACAACCGCGAGTATGACACGCTGACAAAGGAGATAGAGTTCCAGACTCTTGAGATAGAACTCTGCAGCCGCAAGATTCACGAGGCAGAGCAGCGCATTCGTGACCGTAAGATGGATCGTGAAAAGGTGGAAGACCTCATCAACGACCGTGAGCGCGACCTCGATGACAAGCGCGGCGAACTGGAGGAAATCATGCAGGAGACACGCGAGGAGGAGGACATCCTCAAGGCAAAGGCGCGCGATTATGAAAGCAAAATTGAGACACGACTGCTCCAGAGCTTCAAGCGCATACGCAAGAATGCACGCAACGGACTGGGTATCGTTTACGTGCAGCGCGACGCCTGCGGCGGATGCTTCAACAAGATTCCGCCACAGAGACAGCTTGATGTGAAGACTCACAAGAAGATTATCGTCTGTGAGCACTGCGGTCGTATCCTCATAGACCCCGAACTGGCAGGTGTGAAGCTTGAGGCTACCGTTACGGAAAAGCCTAAGCGCAAGAGCGTACGACGCAAAAAGGCTGAGGAGTAGTGACGCGACTACGACTTCCCGCGGAATGGGAACCGCAGAGCCACGTGCTGCTGACATGGCCCCACGAGGCGACGGACTGGGCACCGATGCTTGCCGACATCACCAATACGTATGTGGAGATGGCGGCAAGCATCACGCGCTTTGAACGGTTGATCATTGCTACGCCGCACCCGCTCAAGGTGGGAGCACTGCTAAGTAGCCGCCTGAGCCGCGAGCAGATGGCGCAAGTATATCTGTGTCACTGCAAAAGCAACGACACATGGGCACGAGATCACGGACCCATAACGCTCAAGGATGATGCCACCGGAAGGCTCACGATGCTTGACTTCCGTTTCAATGGATGGGGCGAGAAGTTTGAATGGACGCTTGATAATAACATCACCCGCACGCTTCATGAGGACGGAGCCTTTGACATCGTAACAGAATCAGAAACATTCCCTCATCCCGCCTCCCTGCCTCCAGTCTCAGCCTCACGTCCCTCCCCCTTGGGGGAGATGGAGGGGGCTCACCTCAACCCATTGCAGCGCCCGCGGTTGTCTGACCACGATGATTTCGTCCTCGAAGGCGGTTCGATAGAAAGCGATGGGAAAGGAACCGTATTCACCACCGAAGGGTGTCTGATGGCACCGCATCGCAACCAGCCACTGACGCGCGACGAGATAGAACAGGAATTGCGCTTCCGGCTGAAGGCAAAGCGCATCGTGTGGCTGCATCACGGAGCCTTGAAGGGTGACGATACCGACGGACACATAGACACCATCGTGCGCATAGCTCCTGATGACACCTTGCTATATCATAAATGTTACGATAGCGAGGACGAACAGTATGAGGACTTCCAGGCCCTGGAACACGAACTTATGAGCCTGCGAACCATTGACGGTAAACCATACACCCTGATCCCCCTGCCGCAGCCCAAAGCAATATATCAGACCGTCATAGGTGACGATGGCCAGGAGACAACGGAACGCCTGCCTGCCACATACGCTAACTTCCTGATAATAAACGGTGCAGTGATAGTGCCTACCTATGGACAACCAGAGCATGACGATGCTGCGTGCAAAGCAATAGCACAGGCATTCCCCGGCAGGGAGATTATACCCATCGACAGCCGGAGCATCATTCGCCAGCACGGCTCCATACACTGCTGCACCATGCAGATACCACAACCCACAACGACACCATCACCCCACACGAATCTATAAATGAGAGAACTGAAAATAGGATTTCTGCAGCAGCACAATACTGCTGACCGCAAGGACAATATGCTGCGCCTGGCCCACGGCATAACAGATTTGGCACAGCGCGGAGCACAGCTCATCGTGCTGCAGGAGCTGCACAACAGCTTGTATTTCTGCCAGACAGAAGACGTGGAGAAATTTGATTTGGCTGAGCCGATACCCGGTCCGTCCACCGCTTTCTTCGGGGAACTTGCACGTGAGAACGGCGTTGTTATCGTCACTTCGCTCTTTGAACGCCGTGCTCCGGGGCTGTATCACAACACCGCAGTGGTCATAGAGAGCGACGGAAGCATAGCAGGACGCTATCGCAAGATGCACATACCCGATGATCCCGCATACTACGAGAAATTCTATTTCACCCCCGGCGACATGGGGTTCAATCCCATCGACACCTCTGTAGGACGCCTCGGCGTCATGGTGTGCTGGGACCAGTGGTACCCTGAGGCAGCGCGACTGATGGCTCTCAGAGGCGCTGAGATACTCATATATCCCACTGCGATAGGCTATGCCTTAAACGATACCGCTGAGGAACAGCAGCGGCAGCGCGAGGCGTGGACAACCGTACAGCGCGGACATGCCGTTGCCAACGGCGTGCCGGTGATTGCCGTGAACAGGGTAGGGCATGAGCCCGACCCAAGCGGACAGACAGAGGGAATACTGTTTTGGGGCTCCAGCTTCATTGCGGGGCCGCAGGGAGAACTGCTATACAGAGCCTCTGAAGACGAGGAGGAGAGCATTATCGTAAACATCGACATGGCTCACGGCGAGGATGTCAGACGCTGGTGGCCGTTCCTCAGAGACCGCCGCATAGAAGAATATACAGGCATAACAAAACGATTTATTGACGACTGATGGCTGAGAAGAAAGCGTCAACACGCGAGACATACGAAACGATTATGTCGGAACTGCACTCCGGCAACGTGGCTCCTGTCTATCTGCTGATGGGCGAGGAGGCATACTATATAGACCAGGTGAGCGACTATATCACGGCAAATATCCTGGCTGAGGAGGAGAAGGACTTCAACCTTACAGTTGTCTATGGCCCTGACACCTCGGCGCGTGAGGTCATAAACAATGCCTCACGCTATCCCATTATGGCGGCTCGGCAGGTCATCGTGGTCCGTGAAGCGCAGAAACTGAAGGATTTCGACCTCTTTGAGAAATACCTTCAGAAGCCCGTAGCTACCACTGTCCTTGTCTTGTGCTGTATGGGAAAACCTCTTGACGGACGCAAGAAAACCGTCACAGGAGCTGCGGCAGTGGGACGTGTGCTCGTCAGCGACCCTCCAAAGTATGACCGCGATATTGTGGCATTCATCAATGACTACGTGAAGCGCCCCGAATACAACGCTAAAATTGATTCCCGTACAGCATACGTTGTGGCTGCATGCATTGGAGGAGACCTGAAACGCCTCGCTTCTGAGCTGGACAAGCTACTTGTGGCATTCCCGGAGGGACAGCCGCGCGTCATCACAAACGAGATGATAGAGCAGCACATCGGCATCAGCAAACAGTATAATATCTATGAACTGCGCGATGCGCTCATAAACAAAGACGCAGCAAAGGCATTCAGGATTATTAAGTATTTTGATGATAATCCCAAAGCAGCGGCTGCTCCACAGGTTCTTGTGATGCTGTTCAATTTTTTCAGAGATCTTATGCTGTGTTACTATGCTCCACGTCCGGTAAACGAGTCTGCCATAATGGCACAACTCAATCTGCCGAAGGCATGGTTCGCAAAAGACTTTGTCACCGGAATGCGAAACTTCACTCCCAAAAAAACTCTGGCAATAATTTCAAAAATAAAAGAGACTGACACCCGCATTAAGGGAATAAACAATGTCAACACTCCGGCAGGGGAGTTGATGAAGGAACTCATTGCCTTCATCCTGGAATAGCACTTTTTTGATATTCCACAAAATAGTATTTTTTTGATATTATGCTCAGATGCTATTTCGGGTATTTGGGTTGCTAAAAATGTAAAATAAATGCCCGGAGGGTGGGGGATAACCCTAAAACGAGCCCGAAATCCATCACCAGAAAGGGGGTAAAAGGAGACGTTTTTGCCCCATTTTCTTCTATAATCAGAATTTCATCCAACAAAAAAAACAGGCCTCTCGCCTTGATTTTCAAGGCGTCTGGGCAAATTATTCGTGCTCTCTGGTGACGTATTTTTGAGCACCATTACCTCTTGTCGTGAATTTTGAAAAATTCCGCAAAAAAATGACGAAGAGTGCAGAACCTTACCCGATTAAGATTTTTAGACATTTATATCTTTGAATTTCGTTTTGTAAATTCAGAATTTAACATCACAAAATCAAAATCAAACCAAAACGTCACAAACCCACAAAATCAGCTTTTTGGCTATGTAAATTCATACATCTAAACCCTAAACATAAGCATCCTAAACCGCCAATGCATACTTATGCATCCGCTCTTTTTGACTATAACTAACACTAAATATGATGATTATATGAAAAATATGAAAGTAGTATAAGCATCGTTATGTCCATGAATGCATAAATGGCCCGAAATCGCCGTGTTTCTACCGTACTATAGTATATGTAACACCTCTGAGACCCTGCTAATTAAGTCGAAAAGCTGAAAATTTAGTTATAGCGAGGTTTTACGTGCTGAATTTAGGTTTGCAAAACTAAACTGCTTTCTGTTTGTAGATTTGTTTCGGATTTATTGATTTATGATTAAAAAGTAAAATTAAAGAAAACTAAAAGGGTTTACAAATGTTGCAGGTCTCAATTTTTTTGATTACTTTTGTAAAATCTTATAAAATGGCCTGCTTTTAAGCACTTCGTTTTTCAGAGACAGTAAAACTGTTATCCGATTCGGGAAATAGAGTGTCGCCAGATTCCATTCCTGAGAGACCTGAAACAAGGGTGAAAAAAAAGTCGGCTGTGAATTAGAAGTGTAAAATGATAACAAGATAAAGAACTCTGTATATGAAAGATCGCATCAGACAACTCATGGAGGCTCAGCACATGAACCAACAGTCGTTTGCCGGGAGCATAGGCATCTCAAACGCCACTCTCAGCTCAATCTTCAATGGTAGGACAAATCCGACAAACAAAATTGTGGAGGCAATACACAATACGTTCCCAAATGTGAGGACCGATTGGCTCATGTGGGGCACCGGTCCGATGTTTGTGATGAACGATGCCGCGGCGTCAGGCAGTGCCGATATGGAACAGTCTCCACGCGTTCCGGCTGCCGAGCAGGCACCTAATTCTCCTATCGCGATGGACTTGTTCGGGTCTGCCAAAATGGCAGAACCCCAGCGGCACCCTGCCCCCAACCAGGCATCACGAGAATACATCGTATCCCCATCGGCGGCAACGGCCCAAAGGAAGATTACGGAGATACGTGTGTTCTATGATGACCAGACGTGGGAGTCGTTTACACCGAAAAAGTAAATCCTTCGGAGTTTGCGTCTTTTTGCAGAAAATCCCACTTTTCGGAACACCTCACAGCTGTATGTTAACAGATTAAGCAAAATGGACAAAATACTGCGTTTTTTTGCTCCTGCAAGAGGTTTGCTTTCAAATTCCGCCTAAAAATGAGGGTTCTGAAAAGAATAATTTTCGGCAAAATCAGGATTTCTCAGATTAATGCTCTGCGGTAGCGGCTTGCTACATGCCTCTTGCCTTATAGATTATGTCTTTGGCAGCATTTATTTCTTGCAACTTCTTTTCTGCTGCCTTGCGCACATCCTCTCCTAATGTTGCCACGCGGTCGGGATGGTGCTTCAGCGCCAGCCGGCGATAGGCCTTGCGTACTTCGTCGTCTGAGGCATCGGGAGACACTTCCAGGACCTTATATGCTGCCTCCACAGAGGATGTGCCGCGTCCTAAGTTCAGCATCGACTCCACCTCCGCCTCAGACAGTCTCAGGCCAGAAGCCACCCATTTCAGCGCCGTAATCTCATCGGCGTGGGTATTGCCGTCGGCCTTTGCTATCTCTACGAGGAATGCGAGCAGTTGCAGTCGCTGCTCGCGGGTCATATTGTCAGCTATCTGGGCACAGCTATCCCCCACCAGTTGTCTGTAGGCAGCGGCTCCCATCTGTTTCTGCCGCTCAAATAGCTTCAGCATGATTTCGTTGCCCTGAACCACAGCCGCCTCGCCGAAGTTTTGTCTCAGCATCTGGCGCACATACTCCATCTCGCTGTGCATCACCTTGCCGTCGGCGCGTATGACGTATGATGCCAGCACCAGCAGCGAGAACAGGAAGCTGTTCCTTTGTCCCTGCCGCTGATAGTAGTCCTGCTGCTGACGGTTCTGCTGACGGTATGCCCTCCCGTAGGCGTATGAGTTGTCTGCGCCCTGATTCTCTCCTATGGCGTTATCTACGATACTTCCAAGAGCGTAGCCTGCAAGCGCGCCAAGGGGCGAGCCCGTTATAATAAATCCTAAAAATCCGGCTATCCACTTTACCATGAATGAAATAAAGAATTAAGAATTCAAAATGCAGAATTAAGAATTTTATTTATCTTTCCGATATGTTCTGATTGTAATGTGACGACTTTCTTTATGCCTTTCTCTGTCTGTGCATCAATGCAAGGCTGAGCATTATCAGGCATGTCCGTTTCATCGCTTCTTTGGGTGTTTAGAGCTTTGTTTATTGCTTGTTTGTAATTGTCGTCATAGGGTCCCACGTTTCCGAGGTGCCGTTGGGGAATGTCACGTGCTTCGGGCGAGCAGGGGCTGCACATGACGTCGGTGCCCTGCTTGGTCTGGCATATCTCTATGCCTGCTGGGGTCCAGTTGCGCATGGCCTCCTCGGGCTTTATCCACGGCCCGCCGGACTGGCTCCNNGTCTTGAGGGCCGTATGCAGGTTCTCCCACCATAGGGGGCTCTGGAATTTGTTATCGCCGAAGGTTTCTCCCTTCCACGGATCTTCCCAACTTGTACGGTTGCGTATGTCGGTGGCGAGGAAGGCGAGCGTGATGCCATTGTCCTTCATCCATTGCAGGTCGGCCCTCACACCCTTGGGGTCAACAATCTCGTTGACCCAATAGTAATAGCAGCCCACCTTGATGCTGTCGGGGGGAGTGAGGAATGACTGCCACAGCCTGTCGCGGCTGTTTCCGGTTGCTGCATTAGGCTTGCCTGTTGGGCTCGCGGGGACAAGCAGCGGAGCCAGCAGAAGAAGGCAAAGGAAAATATGTCGTATCATTGTAGTTGGTATGTTTAAGTGTAGTTCACAATATGTGTCTGTCTAATCCGCTTGCAAAAGTACGAAAAAAACTGCAAACCGCAAACAAATTTCGCAGAACTTTTATTTCAA
>DEKQ01000129.1 GCA_002353975.1 Prevotellaceae bacterium UBA2718 | reverse complement strand
AAGATACGTGATTATAGTTTTTTTTTGAAAGTGCGGTGCCATCAGCATAAAGTCCGTGAGGATCATTACGGCGCCGCCAGATAATGAAATTTAATTGTAAACGTATTACGGCGACCTATCCGTGAGGATGGGCCGCCGTTTTCTGTTGGGGTATCTACGCTGCTTTTGCAGTAGGAGGCGACGTGTGCCGCAAAGATTATACTTTTTTCGCGCAATTTGCGTAATTCGTGGTTAAGGTTATGCCCAAGTACCAAGTGGTGGTTTTCCTTTGTATGGTGGTTAAGGTTTGTTGATGTTAGTATTCAACGAGGTCAAGTCCTTGGTTGCGGTAGTACCAGAAGCGTGTGTCGCTGGAGAGAAGGGTAAGGCGCTCTGTTATGGCGTGGGATATGATGATATGGTCGCTTGGGTCCCGATGTTCCTGCTCCTCATTAAGATGCAGGCGCGAGTATGTGTAGCCTACATGACGACGCATGTGTCAAGCATTAATCGTGTCATTGAGCTGTCTCTGTTTGTTGCTGTCTGGTTTTGTTCCTGTAGTAGCAGAGTTGAGATCTCAGTTCGGGGTCTGTTACTTCGGTGATAAATCCTTTGTGGGCTCTTGCCCATTTCATAGTCTTGGAAATCCGCTTCTTTGGTGCGGTGTTAGTTGTCGTTGTGTCCATATACTATCATGTTAGGTTTTGGTGCAAAGGTAATATAAATATCTGAATCCTGCAAGGGATTCGGTGTTTTTAGGGTAGAAGGGGACAGAAATCAGTATAGGAGAGGAAAAGACAGAAATTATTATAATTAAGATAATTAGGCTGGCGCAGTTGGAGTGCTCAGTTACGATAATTATATTAATTATAACAATTTCTGTCTAAAAATATCATCAATAATTTCTGTCGAAATATATCTCTGATTTCTGTCGAGTTTACAGCGGGTAGTCCTCAAAGGCGTAGAGCACGGTGGAGAGGTAGCGCTCGCCGGTGTCGGGCAGGAGGGCTACGATCTTCTTGCCCTTGTTCTCTGGGCGCTTGGCGAGGGCGATGGCTCCTGCGAGTGCTGCACCTGATGAGATGCCTACGAGCAGTCCCTCGGTCTTGGCTACCTCGCGGGCAGTGCGGATGGCATCGTCGTTGTCGATGTCCAGCACCTCGTCAATGTAGTCGCCTTTGTAGGTCTTAGGGATGAAGCCGGCACCGATGCCCTGTATCTTGTGTGCGCCGCTGGGCTTGCCGTTGAGCACGGCAGAGGTAGAAGGCTCTACGGCATACACCTTCACGTTGGCGTTCTGCTCCTTCAGGTAGCGTGCCACGCCGCTGACGGTACCGCCGGTACCTACGCCAGCAACGAAGATATCCACCTCGCCGTCGGTGTCGCTCCATATCTCGGGGCCAGTGGTAGCATAGTGCTTCTCTGGGTTTGCCTCATTCTCAAACTGCTGCAGGATGACAGAGCCGGGAATGGAGTCGCGCAGCTCCTCGGCAGCCTTGATGGCGCCCTTCATGCCGTCCTTGCCTGATGTGAGGCGCACCTCTGCGCCGTATGCCTTCACGAGGCTCCTGCGCTCCACGCTCATCGTTTCGGGCATGGTGAGGATGAGGTGATAGCCCTTCACGGCGCTGACCAGTGCCAGACCGACGCCAGTGTTGCCTGATGTGGGCTCGATGATGGTGGCACCGGGCTTGAGGAGGCCTTTCTTCTCGGCATCTTCTATCATTGCCAGTGCTATGCGGTCCTTTACTGAACCGCCGGGGTTAAAGAACTCCACCTTTGCAATCAAAGGTGTCTCAATGCCGTTGGCCTTTGAGATTTTTTCAAGTGAGAGCAGCGGCGTGTTGCCGATGAGCTCAAGAAGTGATTTTGCTATTGCCATGATAATAATTGAAAGCCCCCCCTCCAGCTCCCCCGCAAGGGGGGAGGGTAGTGAGATATGGGGGAATTATGAATTTTGAGTTTTGAATTATTAATTTTGCATTGCCAAAGCATGTGCAAAGGTACTGCGTTTTTATGGTTCCCGCAATACCATAAGTTTGTTATTTTACAAGTTTCGTTTCTCTCCCCCTTGGGGGGAGTAGGAGGGGGTTATATTTTTGCAAATGCCTGGTCGAGGTCTGCTATGATGTCGTCAATGTGCTCCACACCTATTGACAGACGCACTGTGGTCGGCGTGATGTGCTGCTGCGCCAGTTCCTCGGGGCTGAGCTGTGAGTGGGTTGTCGTGGCGGGGTGTATCACGAGTGACTTCACGTCTGCCACGTTGGCGAGCAGTGAGAATATCTGCAGTGAGTCGATGAACTTCCACGCATCCTCCTGCGTACCGTTGATCTCGAATGTGAAGATGCTGCCAGCGCCCTTCGGGAAGTACTTCTTGTAGAGTGCGTAATCCTTGTGTGTGGGCAGTGATGGGTGGCTGACGCTCTTCACCTTCGGATGCTTTGACAGGTAATCCACTACTTTCAGCGCGTTCTCCACGTGGCGCTCTATGCGCAGCGGCAGTGACTCCACGCCCTGCAGGAGTATCCATGCGTTGAATGGTGAGATGGTGGCACCGGTGTCACGCAGTATGACGGCACGGATGCGGGTCACGAAGGCTGCTGCGCCTGCCACGTCGGCAAAGACTGCGCCGTGGTACGATGGGTCTGGTTTTGCGATTGATGGATACTTGTCGGCATTTGCCTTCCAGTCGAACTTACCAGCATCCACTATCACGCCTCCGAGGCTTGAGCCGTGACCGCCGATGAACTTCGTCGCGCTGTGTACCACCACGTCTGCGCCGTGCTCTATAGGGCGGAACACGATGGGGGCAAAGGTGTTGTCAACAATGAGGATTGTGTTGTGTTTGTGTGCTATCTCCGCTAATGCATCAATGTTTACCACGTCAGAGTTTGGGTTGCCGAAGGTCTCCACATACACCGCCTTGGTGTTTGGCTTGATAGCCGCTTCCACAGCCTGCAGGTCGCTTACATCGACTATCGTATAGTCCACGCCCTGCGTAGAGAGTGTGTGGGTGATGAGGTTGTATGAACCGCCATAGAGGTTGTCTGCTGCTACGATGTGGTCGCCGTTGCGTGCTATGTTCTGCAGTGCGTATGTGATGGCTGCTGCTCCTGAAGCCACTGCCAGACCAGCCACGCCGCCCTCCAGGGCTGCCACGCGGTCCTCAAAGACTCCCTGTGTGGAGTTGGTCAGACGGCCATAGATGTTGCCGGCATCGCGAAGGCCGAAACGGTCGGCAGCGTGCTGCGAGTTGTGGAACACGTATGATGTGGTCTGATAGATAGGCACTGCGCGTGAGTCCGTTGTTGGGTCTGCTACTTCCTGACCTACGTGAAGGGCCAGAGTCTCTACATGTAAATTCTTGTTGTTTGTGCTCATAGTTCTTTTCCTTTCCTTTTATTATTATTAATTATGAATTATGCATTATGAATTAATTATGAATTGAGCATTGCGCTGAATTCTGATGCAAAGGTACGGTAGCAGAGTGATATTTTCCAATAAAACTTGTGCAATTCAGAAAAACTTTCTAACTTTGCGGCGATTACAGTAAATTATTCTAAGAAGAATGGCAATGCAAAAGAAAACCTACACAGAGAACCTTGACTCTGTTGACATTCAGATCCTGCGCTGCCTGCAGCAGGATGCCCGAATAACCATAAAGGACCTGTCGCGCGAGGTGAACCTCAGCGCCAGTCCGGTGTTTGAACGCATCAAGCGCATGGAGCGCGAGGGCTACATCAAGCGCTATGTCACCGTGCTCGATGCCGAGAAGCTGCACAAGGGCTTCATCGTCTTCTGCAGCGTGAGACTGTCGCCGCTCAACAAAAAGGTGGCAGAGGAGTTCTGCAAGATAATCCAGGACATACCTGAGGTGACGGAGTGCTACAACATCTCCGGCCACTATGACTACCTGCTCAAGGTCCATTCGCCCGACATGAAGTACTATCAGGAGTTCATCCTCAACACCCTCGGCCAGCTCTCCATGCTTGGCAGCCTTGAGTCCACCTTCGTCATGGAGGAGGTCAAGAATGCTTTCGGAATAGTGATATAGGGAGAGTTGAGAATTGAGAAACCACGAATCACACGAATTTCTCGAATTTTTTCTCCAGCCTGTATAGGTTTCAAAGTGTGAAATTCGTGTAATTCGTGGT
>DEKQ01000077.1 GCA_002353975.1 Prevotellaceae bacterium UBA2718 | reverse complement strand
GCAGCTGCCGTGAGCACTTTTGCCTTTGATGCCTTGCTGACTGTTGGGCCGGCAACGACACGGCGCAACTCGGCCACGTTGAGATAACTCTCAGCGAGGGTCATCATCTCCTTGTACACCACATCCTCCTTGCCGGCCTCCGTGCTGCATTTGAGAAGTGCTCTGGCGTATCTTACCGATATAACTCCTATATCCATCTTTTGAATTAATAGTTTAGATTAATAGCTAAGAATCAAGAGTTTAGTCAACAGATACCTCATCCAGCAGTTTGTCAATCAACTCCATCTGAGCCTTATCGCTGCTCAAATTTTGGCGAACCACCTTTTCTGCTATCTGCACACTGAGTTCAGCCACCTGTGCACGTATCTCGCGTATAGCCGCAGATTTCTCGTTTTCTATCTGCGCCTTTGCCTCTGCAAGCAGTTTGTTGGCTTGCTCACGTGCGTCGGCATCGGCCTTTGACACTATGCTGTCGTGGGTCTGCTTGGCCTCCTTCAATATCTCGGCCTGTTTCTCGCGTGCCTCCTGCAATAGGGCTTCACCTTCCTTTTGTATGTTGGCCAGCTTCTCCGTCGCCTCATGGGCTTTCTGCAGAGAACCGTCGATAAAGGCCTTGCGCTCGTTAACCATGTTAACAATCACAGGGAACCCCCACTTCCACAGTATCGCAAGGACACACAGGAAGACGACAGCCATCCAGAAGAAGAGACCAAAGTCAGGTGTTATTAATGACATAAATTCTGAATTTTCGGATTTACATTATTCTCTTTCTTATCCGCTTGCGAGCGGACTGTTCTCTCTTTGCGCTGAGATTACACAAAGAGTGCAAGGATAGAGATAATCAGGGTAAAGAATGTTGCACCCTCCACAAGAGCTGCGGCAACAATCATTGAAGACTGCAACTTGGACTGCATCTCTGGCTGGCGAGCCATAGCATCCATTGCCTGTCCACCTATCTTACCGATACCGATGCCTGCGCCGATTACTGCGAGTCCACCACCTACTGTTGCACCGAGTTTTGCCAGTGCATCTGCTGCCATAAGAATTGCTAAACTTGTCATAGTTGTAAAAATTTAAGTTTGTTATTAATAATTTGTTCTGTATCTATTAGTTGATTTATTGTCTTATTCTGCGTGAGAGTGCGACATGTTGATATATATCGCGCTGAGGAGAGTGAATACCATCGCCTGGATGTAGCACACCAACAGTTCAAGGAACATCATGAAAATGCTCATCAGAACACTCACTGGCGTAATCACTCCGCCCAACAGGTTGCCCATCCATCCACCAAGTGCGAACATTATGAAAATCATGCACGAGAGAGATATGGCAATGGCGTGACCGGCCAGCATGTTGGCGAACAGTCGGACCATAAGCACTATCGGCTTGATGAACACGCCAAAGAGCTCTATGATTGGCATCAGAGGTACAGGGCACTTCAGCCACGTCGGCACCTCCGGCCAGAAGATTTCTCTCCAATAATGGCCGTTGCCCGTAACATTGGTCAGCAGGAATGTGCACAGCGCCAAGAATGCTGTCACGGCTATGTTGCCCGTTATGTTACCACCACCGGGAGGGAATGGCATAACGCCCATCAGGTTTGCCGTAAAGATAAAGAAGAAACAGGTAAGCAGATAAGGCGCATACTTGTCGGCTTTCTCTCCCAATGTGGATTTTATCAAGTCATTATACGTGGACATGATGAACATGTGCATCATCCCCGTGAATCCTTTCGGTGCCGGATCATCAACCTTGTGTGTCTTGCACCAGCGAGCCGGAATGAGGATGCATATCAGCAGCAGGATGGCATCAATGAACAGCACGCATACCTGCTTTGTGATTGAGATGTCAAAACATACGGGCTGCAATTCGCTTCCGACCTTTTCCACGATACGTCCTTTCTCGTCCTCTGCCCCCTGAATATAGAAGCCGTCGGGACCTTCACGGAGCAGTTCTGAATTGGGCTCATGCTCAAACTGTGAACTGCACATAACGTGGAAACCACTTGTCTGACTATAGAATATCATGGGCAGATGTATTATCACCGGCTTGCCATTGAAGTCAGTGACGTGCCATTGATACGAATCCTGCACATGTCCGAACAGTATCTCCTTCAGGTGAACGCCTCCCTTCTCTTCGCTCTGCTCACTCTGAGCATAAGCCGTCATGATGGGGAGCACCATCAGTGTCAAAAGTATCAAATAGGATTTAATCCGATATTTCATCTGTCGTGGGTTAACTAATTTGTTTTATGTCTGTTATCTATCGCCTTAGACGAAAAGTAGAAGTACATTGTGTCAAAAACCAGCAGTAGCAGATACGTTATGATGAATATAGCCGTAAACAGCTTCAGCCCATCTTTGTCAGCACTTATTACATATAGCGCGACAGCGAAGAATACTATAGATGCCAATAGCCTCACCAGGGAAGTAATGAAGAATACCTTCGGCAGTGCCTGCGGTGTACTTCTTCTCACCATGTTCCATATTGCTATCGCGCCAGCCGTAAGCAGCAGCTGCAGTAGCAGCGTGGTGGCAATGAGGGTCAGTAACATACTCCTATTCTGCTATCTGTTCTATACAGAGGCTAACCTCATTCTTCAGCACCTCTACAAATCCGCCTATCACCTCTATCTGCGTACGGTCAGAACCTGTGCCATATTCCACCGTTCCCTTCTGCAGAGCCGATATGATGGGGGCGTGATTGTTGAGAATTTCAAATTCTCCCATCACTCCAGGGACCTTAACCATCTCCACTTCCCCCTTAAAGAGGATTTTCTCCGGTGATATAATCTTTAATGTCAGCATATATTATATTAAAGAGGTGTAATATGTCTAAGGTATTATTTCTATCCCTGTGCCTGAGCCAAGAGCTTCTTACCCTTCTCAATAGCCTGCTCTATCGTGCCGACATTGAGGAAAGCCTGCTCTGGCAGGTCGTCAAGTTCACCGTTCAGGATCATATTGAAGCCCTTGATGGTATCTTCTATTGACACCATCTCACCCTTCACGCCGGTGAACTGCTCTGCAACGGCAAACGGCTGAGAGAGGAAGCGCTGCACACGGCGTGCCCTGTTCACAGTCAGTTTGTCCTCATCAGAGAGCTCGTCCATACCGAGGATGGCAATGATATCTTGCAACTCCTTGTATTTCTGCAGTATCTGCTTAACCCTCTGTGCGCAGTCATAGTGCTCCTTGCCCACTACGTGTGGGTCGAGGATACGGGATGTAGAGCCCAATGGGTCAACGGCAGGGTATATTCCAAGCTGCGCGATGTTACGCGACAGCTCCGTCGTTGCGTCAAGGTGGGTAAATGTTGTGGCCGGAGCAGGGTCAGTCAAGTCATCAGCAGGCACATACACAGCCTGTACGGATGTGATAGAACCCGTCTTTGTTGATGTGATACGCTCCTGCATGGCACCCATCTCTGAAGCCAGCGTCGGCTGATAACCCACAGCTGAAGGCATACGTCCCAGCAGAGCCGACACCTCTGAGCCTGCCTGTGTGAAGCGGAAGATGTTATCAATAAAGAAAAGGATATCTCCGCCCTGATCACGGAACTCCTCAGCCACTGTCAGTCCAGACAACGCAACGGAAGAACGTGCGCCTGGCGGCTCATTCATCTGACCATAGACAAGGGTTGCCTGTGACTTCTTAAGCTCCTCTGGATCAACGAGTGAGAGGTCCCACTTGCCCTGAGCCATAGCCTCCTTGAACTTGTCGCCGTACTTGATAACGCCAGACTCAATCATTTCCCTTATCAAGTCGTTACCTTCACGGGTACGCTCACCTACACCGGCAAAGACAGAGAAACCGTTATGTCCTTTGGCGATATTGTTAATCAGCTCCATGATGAGCACGGTCTTACCTACACCGGCACCGCCGAAGAGGCCAATCTTACCACCTTTCAGGTATGGCTCCAGCAGATCAATGACCTTGATGCCTGTAGCCAACATCTCCTTAGACGTGGAGAGCTCTTCATACTTAGGAGGCTCACGGTGAATAGGATAAGAGTTCTCTTTGCTCAGCTCTTTCATTCCGTCAATAGGCTGACCTATAACATTGAGCATACGTCCCTTGATTTGCTCACCAGAGGGCATACTGATAGGAGCCCCCGTAGGTATCACTTCAAGTTCACGCTGCAGACCGTCGGTATTATCCATTGCGACGGTACGCACAGTATCCTCACCAATGTGTTGCTGCACCTCAACAATGAGGTCACGTCCGTCAGGACGCTTTACTACAAGGGCATCATGAATCCTGGGCAGCACCTTTTCGGCATCCATGCCCTGTGTGTCAAAGTGGACATCAACAACAGGTCCTATAATCTGGGATATGTGTCCGGTAATCTGTGACATAATAGTATTGTTTAAGTTATTATTCGTAAGTGTCGATATTAGGCTTTCTGCTGTATTTCGCTCTGTCGCAACATGACGAAACCAGTACATCGCTGCAAATTTAGCAAAAAAAATTTAATACGCAAACTGTTTTTCCTTTTTTTTTCAATTTGCGTCATAAAAGTTGCGAGAAAGAACATTTATGTATAACTTTGTCCCCGTGTTAAGATTTCGTACTTATGTTATTGTTAAAAAACGAAATCGCCGGGGGTCGGAGCGTCCTGCACTGACCCCATTTTTTTTTGCTTTCGCTTGTGCATATTAAATAAAATATGTAACTTTGCAGCCGACCCACTCCCCCATACACAAATCTTTTTCCCCTAACAGAAATGACAATACTCATCACCTCTATCCTTATCGTCAGTCTCTTTCTTATTGCTACCGAGCGACAAACGAACATCAACAAGGCTGCCGTAGCTGTGTTTGCCAGCACAGTGGGATGGATACTGTATATCTCCTTCGGCTCTGACTTCGTAATGAGTCAGCACTCAGAGGGCTACCTTTCATTCCTCAACGGCCTGCAACACAACAGCGATGCAGTAAAAGAGTACATAGCCCGCGACTTGTTCCTACCCTACATCGGGCATGCAGCAGAGATAGTACTCTTCCTTCTCGCTACGATGAGCATAGTAGGCATACTACACACCAACGGTTGCTTTGACTTCCTCACTCTATGGGTGCGAACCCAGAACAGCAAGCTGCTCTTGTGGAAGCTCACGACATTTGCATTCATTATGTCCATAAATCTGGACAATATCTCCACCATTGTGCTGATGCTTACCGTCACCAATGCTATCCTGCCGCGCACAAGGGACCGGATGCTCTACGGCTCGATGGTGTTTATCGCAGTCATCTTCGGTGGGGCATTGACCGTCATAGGCGACCCCACAGGTCTCGTATTGTGGAATAAAGGCGCCATCACAGCCTCATCCTATACGTTGTCCATGGCGCTGCCGTGTTTCACTGCATGGATTCTCCCCACTCTCATCGTCAGTTTCCGATTACCCGATACAGTAGAGATAGAACGCCCTTCCCTGCCCTATCGCGGCGATGACACCAACATGAAGCTCTGGCAGCGCGGCCTAATGTTCCTCGTAGGCATTGGAGGACTGTGGTTCATACCGACATTCTCTGCCATCACAAAACTGCCTCCGTTCCTCGGAGCGCTCTGTGTCCTCAGCCTGCTTTGGATAGTCAACGAGATGTTCAACCGCACCATCTTCGTCCAGAACCGCCGTCTGAGGATTGATGACATCCCCCAGCGCATACAATACAACACCATACAGCAGATACTATATATAATAGGTGTAGTCCTCGCCGTTGGCGTTGTGACCGAGACAGGTTCCATGCACTGGGTGTCCGAACAGATAGACAACATCATCGGCAACGTATGGATTATCGGTGTCATTACAGCCATTATCAGCACTGTGCTTGATAGCTTCGCTACGTGCGTCACGATGGTGTCACTTCATGACATCACACCTGCCGATTCCTTCTACGCTGTGAACGGCGCCTACTGGAAAGTCCTGTCATTCAGCACCGCCGTCGGTGGCAGCATCCTCGGCATTGGCAGCATCAGCGGCGTGGTTATGATGCAGCGGCAGGGCATTCCGCTTTCATGGTACATTAAGCACATCACCCCCCTCACCCTCCTCAGCGGCATAATCGCCCTGACCGTGCTCTGCATACAGCTGTCACTGTAAGTAGTTCATCGAATGCTCACCACAAATAAATCCCCGGCACATATTACTGCGCCGGGGATTCCAGTTTGTATATGCTAAATTCTTACTGATGCTGGTCACGAAGGAGGTCATTGACGGTCTTAACGGGATTGAATGTTCCGAGTGGAACCTCAACGAATACCGTTGACCAGTCAGACATCGCACCATTCCACAGTCCTGGCAACTCCAGAGCGCGCAACTCCTTACCGTTCTTGGACTTTGAGGAGATGAAACCTGTTGTAGGATCGACATAGTCTGGCAGGTTGTAAGGCTTGCCTGAAGCGTCCTTAACCGCGCAGACGAGGTCAACAGGATTGAAGTGCGTTCCCTCTGTAAACATGCGCATATATTCAGCGTTACTCTTGTCAATCTGTGATGACTCAAGGATCTGCAGGCTCACTGTTCCATCCTGATTGTAGGTAAGGAACGGACCACCGCCAGGCTCACCGACGTTCTTCACCACTCCGCAGACGCGCATAGGACGGTTGAGCTTCTGCTTCAGATAGATTACAAGCTCCGCATCCTCAAGTTCCTTGATGTCAGACTTGCGGCAGCAGAGGTCTTGCTGAACGAAACGAATCATTTCCTCCAACTTTGCATGGTCATACCTGCCGCTTTCCAAAACGCCTAAATACTCAAAGGCCTTCTTTTGCAATGTGACGAGCACACCAGCTATGACCTGCTTCCACTGCACTGTCTCAGGCTTCAGACGGTCTGGCACTACGTTGTCGATGTTCTTTATGAATATCACATCGGCATCAATCTCGTTGAGGTTTTCAATGAGAGCTCCGTGACCTCCCGGGCGGAAGAGCAGAGAACCATCAGCGTTACGGAAGAGAGTATTGTCAGGGTTTACTGCCACCGTGTCGGTTGAAGGCTTTTGCTCAGAGAAAGAGACGTTATACTTCACTCCATACTTGTCAGCATACTGCTGCATCTTGTCTGCCACTTTCTGCTTGAAGTACGGCAGATGCTCATGGGAAACGGTGAAGTGAACATTAGCCTCACCCTTGGATGCGGCATATAGTGCGCCCTCTACGAGATGCTCTTCCATAGGGGTACGCGGCCCTTCGGGATATTTGTGGAAGAGCAACATTCCCTTTGGCAGCTGGCCGTAGTTCAGCCCCTCTGCCTTGAGCATATTAGCAGCCACTGCCTTGTAGTTACCCTCAGACAGCAGAGCCTTGATGCCTTTGCCCTCATTCTTCTGGCACGCAGCATCCAGAGCATCATAGAATGCGAATTTCTCTATTTCTGCAAAGAATTTCTTCTCGAAATCAGTGGTTGGCACATCATAATCGGCATCAACGAAGCTGAAGATGTCCTTGAACATACGGCTCGCTGCACCGGAGGCCGGTACGAATTTCACTATCTTCTTGCCAGAAGCCTTATAGTCTTCCCATGCCTTCACGTATCCAGCCACCTCACTCTCTGTAGGAGCCATGATGCCTTTGCCGATAGATGCCGGAGCCTCTATTTTAAGGAAAGGAAAACCTGTCTGAAACTGTTGAATCTGCTTCTCTATCTGAGCCTCGGAAATACCTTTAGACTTCAGTTGTTGAATATCTTGCTGTTGCATATAATGGTTTGCAAATTTTAATGGGTTAGCACATTTCAGATTATTTCTTTTCCTCAGCCGCTTTAGCTACTGTTTTCTTGGCTGCGGGTTTCTTGGCTGCGGGTTTCTTTGCAGCAGGCTTCTTGGCGGCTTTTTCCCTTTCGTCTTCAGCTGCCTCGTACTTTGCCAGCCTTGCCTGCAGGCGCTCTATCTCCTTGGTCTTGGTCTCTATCTCCTTACCCTGGTTCGTGATGGTAGTGAGCATATTCTCCAGTTCCTCGTTGTCGATACCGCCATAGAGGGTACGTACACGGGAGATGAAGTCGCCAAGGATGTTCATATAGTTCGTGAAAGCATCGAATGCGCCGTCATAGATACCGCGGTCAATCCACCAGTTGCTTGGCTTTGTGGTCATGAAGCGGAAGTTATTGGATGCCTGCAGATAGTCCCAGTCCTGCAACAGGCGCGGGTCTTTCGCAATGAGCAGACGGTCAGCCACGCTGTACAGCTTATTGAATGCCTCGCGCTGCATCTGGTTTCCGAGCCATACGGAGCAGTCGCGCTCCTCGTCAACCCATGACAGAGTGTCAGGTACGTCAATGGCTCCTACTGACGGGAACTTGTCAAACACCTCTGACGGTGTAGCCCACTCCAGTCCCCTCTCCTTAGCACATGCGGGAAGGGCCTTCAGGAACTCCAGGATGTTGCTTGACAAAGGCTGTGCGATACCCAGTGCAGACAGCTCCATGAAGATGTTTACCACCTGCTCTGACTCCGGGCAAGATGCGATATCGTTCATATACGTATCAGCAAAGAGAGGATAGCGGTCCCATGAAGTGTTGGAGAAGCGCAGTGAGATGTCATCTGAGAGGTTCACGTCACGCAGCAACAACTTCAGTGAAGGCGCCAAATTACAGTTATACACGAAGTGCGGCGACTTCCAACCCAGCACGTGCTTTGCGCCCTCGGTGAGCATACCCTTGTATCCCAGCGCTGCCACCTGTGCACCGATGTCGTCAGTATAGATGAGTGAAGAGTTACGCATCACAGTAGGACGCTTGCCGAAGTACTGCTCTATCTTGTCAGACATCTTCTCAATGTCGCGCTTGAAAGACTCCTCGTTGGCCAGTCCTGCAAGTCCGTGAGAGTATGGCTCCGTGAGGAACTCCACACAACCTGTGCTGTTGAGCTCCTGTAACTTGTCGAGCACCTGCGGAGCGTACATTTCAAGCTGCTCCATGCCAACGCCTGAGAGGGAGAATGCTACCTTGAATGCGCCTTCACTGCTCCTTATCATCTCCTGAATGGCAGAGAGGGCCGGCATATAGGAGTTTTCAGCAATGTATGTTATGCTACGCTCGTTCTCGTAGTCATCATAATAGTAATGGTCTGTACCGATGTCAAAGAAACGGTAACGTTTGAGATGCGTTATCTGATGGATCTCAAAATACATGCATATTGTTTTCATAGGATAATATGTTTTTTTGTTTTAGTTAGGTATATAGTTTCTCTGATACTCTTCATGGTCAAACCATCCCTTTGAGAGCAACTGGTCATAGCACTGGCGTATGCGCAGTCCTACCTTCTCCCATGTGATGCGGGCCACCTCCTTCTTGCCTTCCTCGGCCAGGTAGTCATGCAGGCTTTGGTTCATGCAGACAGAGTAGATGGCATCAGCCATAGCGTGAATATCCCAATAATCCACCTTGAGCACGTTGGTGAGAATCTCTCCACAACCGGACTGCTTGGAAATGATACTTGGGCAACCACATTGCATAGCCTCAAGCGGAGCGATACCGAACGGCTCAGAAACCGATGGCATAACGAAGACATCTGAATTCTTATAGCACTCATATACCTGCTTACCTCTTTGGAAACCTGGGAAATGGCATTTGTCGGCAATGCCGTATGCGGCTGCAAGTTCAATCATCGCGTTCATCATATCACCTGAACCGGCGAAGCAGAAACGTATCTTTTCAGTACGCTGAAGTACGAGCTTGGCAGCCTCGATGAAGTACTCTGGACCTTTCTGCATGGTAATGCGTCCGAGATACGTAACAACCTTCTCGTTAGGCTTCTTGTGAGGCACGATGTCGAGATACTCCTGTGACAGAGGATAAACGGCATTGTGCATTGCAACGCACTTGCGTGGGTCCTGATGATACTGGTTTATGACTGTCTGACGTGTCAGTTCTGATACGCACATGATGCAGTCGGCATTATCCATTCCGTTCTTCTCGATGGAATATACCGTTGGGTTCACATTACCGCGTGAACGGTCGAAATCAGTTGCGTGAACGTGGATGCAGAGTGGTTTTCCGCTAACAATCTTGGCATGTACTCCGGCAGGATAGGTGAGCCAGTCGTGAGCGTGGATGATGTCAAACTGCTCAGAGCGAGCCAGAACACCTGCGATGATAGAGAAGTTGTTTATCTCGTCGTGCAGGTTGCC
>DEKQ01000139.1:3151-5058 GCA_002353975.1 Prevotellaceae bacterium UBA2718 | reverse complement strand
GTAATTAAAGCCAATCAGGGCGCTATTATCACGGTAAGCTACGTGGGCTATCAAGAGGCCCGTGTCGCCGCTGCTCCTCAATTGGAAATCGTACTGCAAGACGATGCCCAGCTGCTGAACGACGTGGTGGTCATCGGTTACGGCCGTGCCAAGAAAAACGACTTGACCGGTTCGGTTACTGCTATCAAGCCCGATGAGTTAAGTCACGGTTTGCAGACAAGTGCCGACGACATGCTGTCTGGTAAGGTGGCAGGTCTGAACATCGTCAGTGAGGGCGGTTCTCCTGGTGCCGGCTCAAAGATTCGTATCCGTGGCGGTTCGTCTCTTTCTGCATCCAACGACCCACTCTATGTGGTTGACGGTTTGCAGCTCGACCCTGCCGGTATCTCTGGCATGAACCCATTGGCATCTATCAACCCGAACGATATTGAGAGTTTCACAGTCCTGAAAGATGCGTCGGCAACCGCCATCTACGGTTCACGTGCTTCTAACGGTGTGATTATCATTACCACGAAGAAGGGTAGAGCAGGCCAGAAGGCCAAAGTGTCATACAATGGTAATGTCTCTGTCTCTGTGAAGAAAAAGACCATCGATGTGTTCGACGGTCCTGGCTTCCAGAAGTTCGTCAGCGAGACCTTTGGCGAGGACAGCCCCGAGTATGCTTTGCTGGGTTACACCGATGCGAGTGGTGTGCAGCAGTTTGCCAATACCGACTGGCAGAATGAGATTTACCGTCCAGCCATTTCGACCGACCACAACATCACGGTCACTGGTGGCACAGCCCACATGCCTTATCGCGTGTCAGGCGGCTTTACCAGTGAGGATGGTATTGTCAAGTCGACCTTCTTCCGCCGTTACACAGGCAGCTTCAACCTTGCTCCGGTTCTGTTTAAAGACCATCTGCGCCTGAATATCTCAGGAAAGGTGATGTCGGCTCAGCGCCGTTGGGACAACGGTGCAATTGGCTCAGCTGCCGCTATGGATCCCACCAAGCCCATCCGTCTGAATCAAGACAAGTACAACAAGTACTTTAACGGTTACTACCAGTGGGCAAAGGCTGCAGGATTCCCCAACGACAATACCTGGGAATATGCTTTCGACGGCAACGCCGTTGCCAACCCTGTCGCTCTCGTAGAAAACAACGGAACCAAGTCGAATGCTACCACATTGCAGGGCAATATTGCCATCGACTATTCTATCCACGGTCTGGAAGACTTGCATGTTCTTGCCAATCTGGCTGGAAACTACACTACCGCCAAGCAAGACACGCATAACAGTCCTTACACCACTTCCAGCTACTACTATGGCTGGGACGGCTGGAGGAAGGATAAGAATTACAACAATATCTTCAACATCTTCCTGCAGTACACCAAGGAACTGAAAGAAGACGTTCACAATCTGGACGTGCAGGTTGGTTACGAGTGGCAGCGCTATCATGCTTGGAGCGACAACTACGGTTATGGAACGATTCCTCAGACAGCTTCTGTGGGTGCCGGCAGCAAATACAATGAGCCTACTGGTATCACGGAGTGGGAGTCAGAGAACCGCCTGCGCTCTTGGATCGGCCGTTTGAACTACACGTTGCTGAACCGCTACCTCTTCACGTTCACCATGCGTGCCGACGGTTCGTCGCGCTTCGCCAAGGGTCATGAGTGGGGCTACTTCCCTGCAGCAGCTTTCGCTTGGCGCGTGAAAGAAGAGGCTTTCCTGAAGGATGTTGAGGCCATCAGCGACTTGAAGTTCCGTCTGACATACGGTAAGACCGGTCAGCAGAACATTGGTTATGATTTCTACTACATCCCGGCCTTCACAACGAACTACGACCATGCATACTATCCGCTGTTCGGTAACGGACAGACCGTTCGTCCGGGTGTTTTCAACTCCGATCTGACATGGGAGAAGACCAC
>DEKQ01000139.1:2626-3066 GCA_002353975.1 Prevotellaceae bacterium UBA2718 | reverse complement strand
AACTTCGGTGCACAGACAGTGGGTAACATCGGTGAGCTCCACAACACGGGAGTAGAGTTTATGGCTACTGTTCGTCCCATCGTCTCTAAGGACCTGAACTGGGAAGTAACCTACAACTTCACCTATAACGAGAATAAGATTGACGACCTGGCTTCCGACCTTATCGAGCATGGTGGCATCGGCCTCTCAAAGAATGGTCAGGCTTATCAGACAGGTCACGCTTCAAGTGCCTTCTACGTTTATCGTCAGGTATACGATCAGAACGGAAACATCGTTCCTCATACCTTCGTCGACCGCAACGGTAATGGCACACTCGACAGCGACGACCGCTACTTTTTCTATCGTGCCGATCCCGATGTGACCATGGGTCTGGGTTCGAAAGTGACCTATAAGAACTGGGACTTCAGTTTCAACTCTCGTGCCAGCTTCGGCAACCATGT
>DEKQ01000139.1:1963-2435 GCA_002353975.1 Prevotellaceae bacterium UBA2718 | reverse complement strand
CTCTTTGGCGCAAACATCAGTGGCCGTGCTTATGTGACTGCACAGAATATTCTCACCATCACCGACTACGAAGGTCTTGATCCGGAGATTCAATACGGCATAGAAAGCAGTATCTATCCTCGTCCGTTCACCACCATTCTGGGTGTGAGTCTGAATTTCTAATCCTACCTTGTATCAATAAATAATAAGGAATAATCATTATGAATATGAAAGGTATTAAAAATATAATGGCTGTGGCCCTCATGGGTGTTGCTACACTGTGCTTTACCGCCTGTGCCGACGATGCCACTATTTTTGGTGGCTCATTACATCCGGACAACCCCAACCCGCAGCAAACCACTCAAGCTGATTATGATGGCATTCTGAATAAGATCTACGGCAATTTGGCCCTTACTGGTCTTACTGGTCCTCACGGAAACAGCGACCTTCCCAGTGATATCGATGAAGGTATGTCGGTGTTCATGCGTGTTGT
>DEKQ01000139.1:1208-1828 GCA_002353975.1 Prevotellaceae bacterium UBA2718 | reverse complement strand
CTTGCCAATTTCTTCCTTGACAATGCTCCCGAGTCTCTCGAGGATTACAGTCATAAGGTGGCTGAGGCTCGTTTCATGCGTGCACTTTATTACTATTATCTGATGGATATGTTCGGCAATCCCCCGTTCATTACCCATGTGTCTGCCGAGGCTCCTGTACAGGCTACTCGTCTGGAAGTGTTCAATTTCATCGAGAGCGAAGTGAAGGATATCATTGGCGAGGGTGAGGGTTCTAACGTACTTGCCGCTGCCAAGAGCGTGAAATACGGTCGTGCAGACGTTGTGGCAGGCTACATGCTCCTCATGCGTATGTATCTGAATGCTGAGGTCTACACGGGTAAGGCCCGTTGGGAAGATGCCCGCAACTATGCAGAGAAAGCTATCAACTCAGGCTATTCTTTGAGTACTGCAGGCAAGAACGGTTATACAGGTTATCAGCTTCTGTTCATGGGCGACAACGACACCAATGGTGCTCAGAATGAGATTGTATTCCCCGTTCTGTTCGATGGTGAGCTCACTCAGAGCTGGGGCGGTGTATTCCTCTGCGCAGGTGCTGTGAACGCCGACGACATTGCTGCCTATCCTACAGGTATCACCAGCAACTGGGGTGGTATTCGTAC
>DEKQ01000139.1:0-1125 GCA_002353975.1 Prevotellaceae bacterium UBA2718 | reverse complement strand
CTGTTCATGACTCAGGGTCATGAGATGGAGATTGAGAACGAGGACAAGTTCCAGGAAGGCTATGGCTATGTGAAGTTCCTGAATACCCATGCTGATGGCAGTGAGACTCACAATGCCGAGCATACCGACTACGACTTCCCGCTCTTCCGTCTGGCTGAGGCTTACCTCACTTACGCAGAGGCTGACGCCCGTTTGAATGGAGGCCAAGTGAGTGGAAAGGGATTGGGTTATATCAAGGATTTGCGCAACCGCGCTCATGCCAATAGCAATATCAGCGTATTCTCGCTCTCTGATGTCGAAGATGAGTGGAGCCGCGAGTTCGGTTTCGAAGGCCGTCGTCGTGTTGACATGATTCGTTTTGGCAACTTCACAGGTGTGCGCCGAATATGGATTGGTGGAACTGCTGCAGGTGGTACCCTGTCAGACTATCGTTCTATCTTCCCATTACCTTCAAGCGATCTGGTTGCAAACGACAACCTGGTGCAGAATCCTGGCTATTAAATCCTGATGGAGCAAATGCCGGCGGTACTGCCGCCTGGCATCATCTAAAAGAAAGCAAACAGCAATTTTAAAACTCAATTGAAAATGAAAAAAATAAATATATTTGCATCTATGCTCTTGGCATTAGTAGCATTCTCTGCCTGCTCTACCGATCGCGATGAAAATCCCGTTCTGCAGATACCTACCAACGGCAGTTTCGTGCTCTATGCTCCTGGCATCACGGCCAATACCATTGACTTGGACAATAGTCAGAGCCTTACTTTCAAGGTCGACCAGCCCAACTATGGCTATACGGCTCATATCACCTACATGATGGAGTTTGCTGCATCTGAGAATGGTAGCTCTTGGTCTACTTGGCAGATGACTGATACTAGCAACGAGAATCCTTTGGCTATCACCGTTCCCACCAGCGAGATTGCTGGCGCCATCACCAATGGCTTGGTGGAACTGGGCCGCAGCGAGAGTGAGTTCCCACTGACTGCTAAAGTAAAAGCCCGCGTTCGCGCCTACCTCAACGGTATGGAGGATACTACCACTGTTTATTCGCAGGAAGTACAATTCACAGCTACCACTTCTTATGTGCTGCCTCCAGTTCCTGCGTTGTTGTTCTATATGGTTGGCGCT
>DEKQ01000039.1 GCA_002353975.1 Prevotellaceae bacterium UBA2718 | reverse complement strand
TACTTCTACAATAAGAATCATCGCGATATTATCACTCATCCACGTGTGTCAAAACCTTTATGTTGGTATGTTAATGACTTTGGAGGTATAGATCTTAATTTCGAGAGTAAGATTAAGTATGAAAACCGACTTAATAGTAAAGGGAAGAATGTCAAGAAGTATGTACTGGATGAAAGCGCATATTTTGGGGGTGTCTTAATTCGCCAGTTGAAAGAAGTAGAAAGCGGCGAGATTCTGAGAGGTCCATTGGCTTGCGCTGAATTGTTTAGATGTTATGATGCAACTGGTGTTGACCATGATTTTCCTGTTCTTGTAGAGCATGATAATGGTATGATGGGCTATATCCGTAAACCTCGTATCAATTTATTGAGTCCAAAACAGAACGAAGTGGGTAAGGTAAACAATATCCTTTACCAATATCATGACAATGTACAACCTTCCAAAGATTCTTTATACCTAGATTTCATAAACTTCAAAGATAAACTTTATGGATATGAAAACCGATAGCTTGCTTCACGATAAAGACACAAACATTGTCTTTTTCTCCCCGTGGCTAAAAGACAAGAAAGAGGGGCATCCTGAGTTTTATCAGTTTCTGAAGAATCTGCTTAATGAAATGGGAATTGAGTTCAAAGAACTGAAATCAACAAATGATTATTGGGCACGCGGCTATATGCCTATTCAATTGGGCGAAAATGAGTTCTTGAAATTTTGCGATTTATGAGCTATATTTGCAGATAGTATGCTTTTCTTTGCAAAAAATCACTTTCCCACGCAAAAGTGGGAAAAGATGTTATTGAGGGTTTCTTGGGGGGTGATTTGGCCGCCGGTGATTTCGGCAAGGATGTCAAGGACTTGACGCAGGTCTTCTGCAAGGAGGTCGCTGGGCAGGGGTTGGGTTGGTAGGTCGTCAGCATTGCCTGCTCCCATGCCTGCGAGTACATTGCAAAGGCTGTCATGTGCACGCATGAGGGCATCGTAATGTCTTGCGTTTGTGATTATCGTGTCGTTCTCTGAAAACGTAGGAACAGCAGCCACAAGACGCTCTTTGAGTTCTTCCACGCCGATGCCATACTTTGCCTGAAATGCATCGGTCTTGTTCTCTATGCGTATAACGGTCTGGTCATCACGTACTTCAATGTTAGGATAAGGCTTGCCCGGCTCTGTCATCATTATGATGATGCGTGCCCGCTGTGCTGCAGCGACAGAGCGTTCTATACCCAGTTGCTCTATAGTGTCAGAGGTATGACGTATGCCCGCCGTGTCTATGAAACGGAATGTAATGCCCTGCAGGTCTATGGTGTCCTCTATGGCATCGCGTGTTGTTCCCTGTATGTCACTGACGATAGCCCTCTCCTCCCCCAGCAGAGAATTGAGCAAAGTAGATTTTCCCACATTGGGCGCACCGATGATAGCGACTGGTATTCCTTGTTTTATAGCCTGCCCCATCTCAAATGAATGTGCCAAATGAAGGATATGACAGTCTATATTTCCTGTCAGTTCAAGCAATTCTTTTCGGTCTGCAAACTCCAGGTCCTCATGGTCAGAGAAGTCCAATTCCAACTCAAGGAGCGAAGTCAGCCTCAGCAGTTTCTCTCTCAGCACAGACAGTTCCGTTGAAATTCCTCCTCGCAACTGTGACATTGCCACATGGTGTGTTGCCTTATTGGTCGATGCTATCAGGTCTGCCACGGCCTCAGCCTGGCTTAGGTCCATTTTGCCGTTAAGGTAAGCACGTTGCGTAAACTCTCCTGGATTAGCCATTCTACATCCGTTCTGTACCAACAACTCCAACACCTTATTTATTATATAGCGCGAACCATGACAGGATATTTCCACAGAGTCTTCGCCCGTATAGCTGTGAGGGGCACGGAATACGGAGACCATCACCTCATCTATCACCTCGCCTTCGGCATTGACGATGTGGGTGTAGTGAACGGTGTTCGCCACTACCTCGTCGCAGCATACGGAGCAAAGGCGGCTGACAGCAGAGAACGCATCGGGTCCACTGACCCTGACGATGCCTATCGCCCCACCTGTAGCAGTTGCAGGTGCACAGATAGTATCTGAATTTATCGTGGATTGGAGATTATGCATTATATCCTATTTCTTCCTTGCCCATGTATTGGCCAATATCACGACTAACAACCCAAAAACCAGTAATACCACCGTGGCACCTATGACAACAGCATTGTTATTAGCTATAATTGGAATAAGGCAGCAAAATGCACCAGCAAGCACACTCGTGAGAGCCACCAATATGCGCAGGCGTTTGATATTCACTTGCGCTTTCTCTTCTTCGCTCGCGGTGTTATAACCGGCTATAAACCTGTCACCCTTCCCCTTCACAACGAGGTATGCGAAGATAAAGAAGATTGCGGCAAGCATTAGGGTAATAAAAATCCGTAGTGTCATATCCGTTCTAAAAATTTCTGGATTAGTAAATCAATGGAGTTTTTATATTCTGTTTCAATACATGCTGCAAAGTTACGAAATAAAATGAAATCCCACAACATTACGTAAAGAAAACCCCAAAGCCCGATTTTACACTTTGCTCATTTTTTTGCTTTTTTTGTGACAAAAGTGATTTTCGTACCTTCAAAATTTGCGCGAATTTGGAAGCAAGGAGCCCGGGCTCGCGTATAACGCACGAGAGAGAACGAATAGCTAACACATTGATAACCACCACATTCAATGTTTCTACTCCGAAAATCGGACAATAAAACGGGGATTTCGACTACAAAATCAGGGGAAAAAGACCTACTATTAGGCTCTAATAAACCTACTTTCACTCAGTAAAAGACCTACTATTGCGATGTGAAAGACCTACTATCACAACCTGAAAGACCTACTTTCACCCTCAAAACCCTCATTTTTCACCTTTCAACCCTCATCCATCACCCCTTTTCTCTTCCAGATTTCATTTTTTGGTGGTAAGTTCTGAAAATCACTTNNTTGCTCATTTTTTTGTTAAAAATTAGTCATTTTGTAAAATCAAGGGTAGCACGGAAAAAGGATTTTAAAGTGGCGATAATCGATAAAAAAATGCAAGATTTCTCACAGTTATGCAGTTTTTTCGCACACCTAAGCCATACTTTTGCACCGTAATTCATATAAATCTATTAACTTAAAGACATTATTAAGATGAAAGAAAAAACAATTCTGAGAAATCTCGCGGTGGCGGTATTTGCAGCCATCACCCTGACAGTAAACGCACAGCATGAGCATCAAACCTACAATGGTCCCTTCGGTCGCGGCAATTCCGGCACCGCCACCTATTCTTATTATACGGATGATGACGGCAAGCGCATGTTTGATGGCAAGTACACCTACAAGAGAATTGACAAGCGTAATGGCGGCTCTACTTACACAGAAACTGGCCAGTATAAGGATGATAAATTGGAAGGTCTGTGGACACTCAGTTTCAATGGGTCGATGTATGGCAACAAAATAGTGGCGAACATCACACTCAACTATAAGAACGGCCTGCTCCATGGCCCGATGAACTATTCTTGGCGAGAGACGGAGGGTGGCAAGACAAATACCAAGCAGTATGTTCTTCAATTCCATGAAGGCTATCTGACCGGCAAGGCAAGTAACATCAAGCTCGATATGCAGATTATATCATACGCGTTCGACGAGAACCATCAGCCCAGCGGTCTATGGACCTGCAGGCTGAACCGTCCGTCAGAGCAATGGACATTCTGCCTTCGCTATGCCGACGGCAAGTTGCAGGAGAGCTACACGGAGAATATGGCAACGGGCGACCGCACTGGACAGCGCACAGGTATAGGTGCTGACGACGGCGAGGTAGGTCGCCCCCTGCTGCAAGAAATCAACAAGCTCTTGCTACAGCCTTACGGTTACAAGGAGATGCCCGTCCGCAGCAGCCTCAATAAAGAACAGCAGTCGCACAACTCCAGGATTATCAATGCCGAGGGCAACAAGTATGGTTTCCTCGGCTACCAAGGGTATCATGACTAACTGCTGACAAAAGGAATTTGACAGAAGTATAGCATTTTTTTCGCTTTTAGTATTGTCGTTTAAAAAAGATTGTGTACCTTTGCAAGCGGCTACAGCTTCGGCCGTCGTCCGATTGACATACTGAACAGCGAAGCACCGTGCTTCATTCTCACCCAACGGGAACCTGAGAAATTCCTTGCCCCCTAACAGGGACTAAAAACATGAAGGTGGGGAATGTCGTGCAGTTGTTTCCGCGCATACTGGCGCGGACTTCTGTCATATTCCACCTTCAAGGTTTTCTCAGGACCTCCGTTGCAAGAATATTGACATGAGGTCTGCGCCTCAGTGTTTATAAGAACTAAAACCCAAAAACTATGCTTACGAAATTAGACAAAGCAACATTCAAGTGTAAGGACTGTGGAGAAACCTTCGAAACCTTCTACACCGAGGGTGGCATCAAGGCAGGAATCAACTTGCCGCACTGCCCTAAGTGCGGGAGTGGGAATACGAAGAAGGCAACACTTTTGGATAAATTAATGTAACAACGAGATTAGTAATGAGATTGTGAGATTTATCAAGTTGTATTAAGGCAAAAATGTTTTATGGCGACAAAATGTAATAAGTGCAAAAAAGAAATAGGAATCTTCTCACGGGTGTTTACTTGCAGTTGGTGTGGTATAAAATTATGCTCTAAGTGTATTGAAAAAGTAGACTTTGGCTCAGGTTCAAACAAAGATTTGTATGAACTAGACGAGCGAAAGATACCGTATTATTCCATTACCAAATTGAGTTATGTTTTATGTCCTACATGCGCAAAACAGTTCAGACAAGAAATTAAATCTGCGGAAAAATCTATTATACAGAGCAAGAATGTGGAACTTGTATCAATAAACTATTTAGGAAGAAAGAAGTACTCTGGTGTTCCCAAAAGAATTACATCCGACTGGCATCGTGATAAAAATGAATGTAGAGAGGACCTAAGAAGGTTGGCTGCATTCAATTCTTATTCGATAGTTATTGACGTGAAAACAGAAAAAGAATTACGAGAATACGATAACTACAAATATAACGTATTTCGTATGACGGGAAAAGCTTACAAAAAGAATTAATATGGAAAGTAAAGTATTTCAATGGATGATGGCCTTCGGCCTCAGGATGAATGAAAACAGACTGAGTGACATCATATGGGCTTTATGTAAAGTCGATAGGGAGTTCCTTAATTATTTTTTTCGGTTTACCTTTGAAAAACAAAATATTGAGATTGACATTGTCGAGCGTGAAATCACGCAAGAGGGTGGTAGAAACGACTTCGTTTTTTATACAAATTACGGAAAGTATATTCTTGAAAGTAAAATAGGCGATACGACAATTAATGCTAACTATTACATGACAGGAGTTTTCCTCGACTCGGAACATATCAGATATATATTAGCTTTTGATAACCCTGGCCGATACGGCAATGACTGGATTATTAGTAATGATAATCTTTGTAATTCGAAAGATAAAAATCTTCGCTTCAAATTCAAAATGTGGGATGACTTTGCAAAGAAACTTTTGACACAATCTAATCCAGACTGGAGACTTTTAGGCGCATTTATCCAACAGACTCTTTATCAGAAAGATTGTAAGACAGAAGCTCTTTTTGGTTCTTTTGATTTTGATGTTCATGATTTAAAGATGCTGCAGAAGAAAAAAGAAAGAAATCCTCCGAAACTAGTAAATAGCAATCATGAAGTTAATAATAATTGGGATAAAGGTTCTGATTTTGGTTATTATCTTGATGATGCTGAGAAAATATGGTATGGTTACGTGTATACACCTATAGATGCACAAGGAACAATTCCTGTCATTGCAGTAAGGGACTACGAGTTTAGGTCTGCGTTTGAAGAAAAAGGGTTTAAGCACGAGCCACTTAAACATGTTTCCCCAATCGGGAGGATTAATTATACTGAAGGATGGTACTATTTCAAACTTTCAAATGAGAATGAACTTGAAATGGCTAAGATGGAACTTATGAACATAATAGAGCACAAGAAGAAATAGGCTATATTATAATAAAAAGAGAACGAACAGGATTATAATACATTTTATACAACAGACATGGAACAAACATTTGAAGACATTCTCTCGTCGCTGTTAGACAGTTACGAGAAGAGCGAAAGCAAAGATATAGATGCTTTGCTGAGAGATAAAAGCGAAGAGTTGGGATTGACTGAGGAAAGTTTAGCCTTGGTCAAGGATGCTTCGGAGTATTTTGATAAGTTCGCTGAAAAGACAAACCAACTGGCAGAGGCTCAGGATGACGGTATCAGTCGTAAACGCTGGCTGACATCCGACATAGAAAAGAGCCTTGGTGACTATTCTGATGAGGAAAAAGCTGAAATCATGCAGGCTATTTCTGAACAAGTGGACATGGAAATCAATCAACAGGCCGGGGAGGAATAAATTATGGAAGGACAAACTTTTAACGAAAAAAAGATTGCTTTCTCCAACAAGTTGGAGGAAATGATTCCATCGTTGTCTGCTTTACAATCATTTGCTATTGGCAAAGAATTAAACAAGGAAGAAGTTCAGACAATCAGAGAGTTCAAAAGTGTGCAGGCTTTCTTGGATATGCCCTTAAACGACGCTGCAGAAAATGGCATTAAAAAGTTATTTGCTACTGCGATTATAGCCGCCAACCAAAAGGGTATTCTGATACTTCCAGAAGGCTATGCAAATGCTGAGTCGATAGCGAGCATTGTGGACGAAGGCTTAACTCGTATCAAGACAGCGTATCAAGTTGGTAAGGGTATCATTAATCCCATTGAAGCAGATGCAGCTGTTGCAGACAGGCTTGCCATCAGAACAGCTTCAATAGTTGATGTTGTTGCCAGTCGTTTAGAAGAGAAAGCTCAAATGCTAGTCAATGTTGTGGAGCAAAAGGCTTTATCTGTATCAGACACACTTGTTGAGCAAGGCATTAGCCGAGCCAGCAACATTATTTGTGCATTTGTTGCCAGAGCATATCCGCCTGCCATAGTAGTTGTTCCATTTATTAAGAGAGTTGAGGCTTTTGTTACGCCCATTGCGAAGGTCTCTGTGAAGAAGGGTATCCGAATGGTGGCTGAAACTGCAAGGAATATAATTACTATGGCTTCTGAAAGAGTGAAGTCTTTCGCCAAAAAAGCAATCGCAAAATTATTAGCATAACATGAAACTATCATCAAATCCCAAACCAGTAAAATTCAGAATAGTGTCAGGCGGAGAAGAGCATTCTTCGCTTGAAACACTTAGAATGAAATTCTGTATCAAAGAGTTGAAAGAAAATAGCAGGAAACTTCTTCAATGGCTAAGGAGACAGGGCGCAGAAGGTGAGAAAATTGCTACAGAACTTGAAAGATTGCCAAAACCTTTTGGCAAATGTGACTCCCTTACAGATTATTACATCATATATAAAATTTTCTTCAATGATATTGTTCCTTTCAATACGTCTGTCAATTCTCTAAGGAAATTATACGATTGGTTTCTCAAAAACAAACAAAAGTATATAAATAATTTGGATTTTCTTGAAGAAATCCTATTCTACAATGATGAAGAATTTAGGTCTTCATTCATTCACAAACCTGATCGCATAAAAAAATATATCGCGTTTCTTAAGGGGTCTAACAATAAACTTGATCAGTTTATGTTAGGGAGATATTTATTGGAAGAAAAAATTGATTCAAAAGGGGGAAAGGAGTTAATTCTTGAAGCTAAGAAGAAGGGACTACGTATAGCTATGGAATACTCGGAAAAAAATAAAGACACTCTGAAGATGAGAGAATGGAAGAACGTTAATATTGAATACATAAAAAAATTTATAAAGCTTACCCTTGACGGCAAATCAACAGCAATGTATTATACTACTCACAGTTGGACCCAAGAAGAAAAAGGAATTAAAGAATTTGTTGATAATTGCCTAAAAATAAAAGTAAAACCAAACGACAGAGAGAAATACAATAGGGCTGTTGAACTTTTTGCTGTTAAAGAAAGAAACGTATATCGAATATTAGATACTTATAATCTTGCAAAAGAACGTCAATTTATCATTTATATGTTAGGATTTCGTATATCTGATGTAAAGGATCATTGTTTCGACGGTATGAAACGACTTGCGGATTCATATTTCCCAGCGAAATACTTTATTACAACATCAGAAAGGAACCCTATTTTAGATGGTATTGGTTTTAGGAACCAGACAAATTTTGGAAGAATTAATTCGCTTTTATTAAACTTGTTTGAATTCTGATATGAATATTACTATAGTATCCAAACTACAGAAGATGATAGATGTCAACACACCTATTATCTATATATGTGACTATGATTTCGTCAGAGTCGACGAACTTATTATGCAGGCAATCAACAAGAAAAAAGTCTACGAGTGGAATCCAGCGACGGGTAGAACAAATTTTATCACAAAAGAAAAAGAAAAAGGTGAGGAATCTTTAGAGACATTTCTCTGTCAGCAATATGTAGTTGATGGGGAAAAACTTCCTGAAAGTTATTTATTATTAAAGGAGATTGATGACTATATAGATGAGCCAAAAGTCAAATCTTTGCTGTTGCATATTGCACAACGTAAGCTTTACGATGCAGCATACAACACAACTATTATCATTGTTTCTACAAGTATAAAAGTACCTCAAGCCATTGAGAAATATGTTTCATTTCTAGATATTGGCCTCCCAAATGAAGAGGAAATTAAAGCCCTCATTAAAAAGCACGTAGAGGTGAACCATGACGAAGAAGGGTTTGATAAAGAAGACATTCCCAAACTGATGCCTTCGCTAAAAGGCTTGACAGCTTTCGAGATTGATCGCACTTTGGATATGGCTATGAGCAGTAATGGTACGCTTCGGGCTGAAGATAAGACAATGATTCTCCAGCAAAAGAAACAGATGGTCAGGCAGTCTGGTACCCTTGAACTAATTGATGCCAATGAAAATCTGGAAGACATTGGTGGAATGAATGTATTGAAAAGGTATCTGGAAGCCAAAGCAATGGTGATGGGGCAAGTTTCAGTCATTCAGAAATATGGTGTTCAAATGCCAAAGGGTGTTTTCATTGTGGGTATGCCTGGCTGTGGAAAATCTCTTTGTGCCAAAGCATCTGCCGCTGCATTTGATGCCCCTTTGCTAAAGATGGACATGGGTAGCATGATGGGTAAATATGTAGGTGAGAGTGAAGGAAACCTGCGCAAAGCCATTAAGTTGGCAGAGGCGGCTGCTCCTTGTGTATTATGGATTGACGAAATTGAAAAGGCTTTCTCTGGTGTTGGTGGGCAGAACAACGATATCGTGACGCGCATGTTTGGCTATCTGCTGGGATGGCTACAAGACAAGAAGAGCAGCGTATATGTGATTGCTACAGCAAACAATGCCGACAATCTTCCTCCAGAGCTAAAGCGCAAAGGGCGATTTGATGAGATATTCTGTGTCAATCTGCCAACTAAAGAAGAAAGAGAAGCTATCTTCAAAGTCCATTTAGGCAAGAAGAGTAAGGCAGAGAAGGTAAAAGTAGAAGTAGATTACACCAAATTGTCTCAAGCGACAGAAGGCTTTAATGGCGCAGATATTGAAGCCGTTGTTAATGAGACCGTTGAACGAGGATTCTTGAAACTAATAGATGAAAATAAGTTGAATGAAGATTTAATGATTACGACAGAAATGCTTCTCACTGAAGCCAAGAGCACAGTCAGCATCTCTAAATCATGCAAGGAGCAAATAGAGAAGATGAAGAAGGTGTTCCAATCGAGTAACTTCAAGGACGCATCAAAAGTATGAGCAATATGTTTTTCCGTCCCTGGGTAGGCTCAGCCTACACTTCGGGCGGTAGATTCGGCAAGCGGGTGATGATTCTTGGGGAGAGTCATTACTGCGAAGAAGGATGCGAGGACTGCGGTAATGCAAGGGTGCATCCAGAGTGCTGCGCCTTTACGAATGGCGTGGTGAGTGACTATCTAAATGAAACGCAGGACAGGCAACGGTGGATGTCAACGTACTTGAAGTTTGAACGGTCGTTGGTTGGGCATGAAACGGATTGGGCGGAACGGAAGAAGATCTGGAACTCCGTGGTGTTCTACAACTACTTGCAAGCAGCCATGGGTGGGCCTCGTGAGGCCGGTACGAACAGGCAGTATGAAGAAGCGGCAGAGCCGTTCTTTGAAGTACTGGAACAGTACCGTCCGCAGTATGTCATCGTGTGGGGCTCGCGCCTTTGGGGCTACATGCCAGCAGGGGGACGCTGGTCGTGGAACGACGACATCGTTGTGGATGGCAACATCAACAAATGTGGCAACTATGCTCTGAATGACGGTACCAAGGTGAAGATTATGCCCGTAAATCACCCATCTGTGGGCTATTCGTGGAATTATTGGCACAAGGTTATTACTATGTTTCTGGGCTTTAAGTAATAAATGTTTCAAGTTTCTGAAGTTTCTCGCCCTGAAAGGTAGGGCGTTCTTCTACTTGCAAAAGTTGAATAAATGTCCTTCTCACATAAAATTAGTGTGTGGCTATGCGAAGTTTTCGCATAGCCACACACTAATTTTGCACCTGAACTTAAAAAAATGAATTTATGAAAGATGTAGTTATTGATGTGATAGTCCTTTATGTTGGGCTATTTGGAGCAGTGGTGTATCGTTGGGGAGATGTATATATGGCCTTTCTTGCAGTGACAGGTTTCATGCTCACCATCTTCCCTTTATTGCTTCTCTTGCGGAGAAAGGTTTTCATAGCGTGGCTGAGTAAATACCAACTGTACCCATATAATTTCATTGCATTGGCGCTCGTCCCAATGTTGTCTGGTGTCCTGATAATATCAAGTTTGTTTAAGTAAGCGATGGAAATGAGTGTGCGTGAGATAGAACGCCGGATGGTTGACATCTATGAGAACCATAGCGGACGTGGCAGGGCGCAGCAGGCTGCGGAACGTATTCACAATCTGAAGCTCCAGCGGTGGCGTTTGATGCGTGACAGCTTTGAGTGGATGGATGAGAATGTCAGGCGGATAGAGCAGATGAACGAGCGGATGAAGGAGGCACTGCTCGATATGCGAAGACGGACGATAGAGGTGTACGAGTCGTTGAACAGCTGGTGTACTTCTGACAAAGAGCTGCATGTAAAGGGTACGCTGTGGGTGGAAGAGATGGCGGCGTTTGAGGGATGGGAGCAGGATGAGGATATGGAGGCCATGCTGTTTGATGTCATGACGCAGAAACCCTATTGTGGATTCTATGCCAACAGCGTGAGCATGAGTTACGATCTCTGGTATGATGCTACTCATCAGTCGGCAAACTATGACACGGAGAACGAACTGCTATATTTGGGTGACAACGTAGATAACTGGAATGAGCAGATGAATCTCGAAAAGACTGCCCATCTGCATCTGGTCTATGGGGTGCATAATCTGTATGAGCACTGCGAATGGACACTACAGGACTTGTTGGGTATCCGTTCTTATAGAACAAAAATAGAGATAGAATATTATAATCGGATTTAATTTCGTAACTTTGTACCCATGAAGGATTATTTGAAAAGACATATCTGGATACTGAGTGAGCTGTATCGGCATCCGAAGGGACTGACCTACAAGGAAATAGCAGACCGCTGGGAGCGGAGTTCGCAGAACACACTTGACAATCCGTTGCCTAAGCGTACATTTGCCGACTGTCTGAGAGCCATTGAAGAAACATTTGGCATCCAGATTTCCTCTGATGCCCGAAACGGTTACAGATACCGCATCGTAAATCGTGAATGGTTGGAGAAGGACAACGTGAAGGATTGGCTTTTGTCTGCCTTTGCCGTTAATACTCTTTTACTGGACAGCCATGAGCTGAGTGAGCGTGTGATGTTTGAAGATATTCCGTCTGGCAACGATTATCTGTTGGAGGTGCTAAAGGCAATGAGAGAGGACCGTGTGCTGGCAATAACCTATCAGGACTATTACGATAAGGAACCACGTGACATTCTGTTAGAGCCTTACTGTGTCCGTGTGTTCCGCCAACGCTGGTACGTGATAGGCGTGATGGAGAATGAGTCAGAACAAGAAGAACCGGCAGAACTGACCAATCAAGGTCGCATTCGCCGCTATGCGCTGGATCGTGTCGTAAAATTGGAGCAAACGTATGCGACGTTCAAAATGCCGCAAGGCTTTTCTGTTGATAACTACTTTGCTGATGCTTTTGGCATCATCGTGGAGCCCGAGGAATATGATGTTGAGACAATCCACCTGAAAGTCTATGACATCAATCATCGCCGTGAATACCTGCGCTCGCTGCCACTGCACCACTCACAGCGGGAGATAGAACAGACGACCAACTACTCCGTCTTTGAATTACGGCTGGCTCCGACATACGATTTCGTACAAGCCATATTGGCGATGGGGAATGAAGTAGAAGTGTTATCTCCGGAATATGTTAGATGCGAAATAAGGAAACGCGTCACAGATATGTACCAACTCTATAAGCCTCTTTAAGACGTCACTCATCAAATCCTGTCTAATACCTTTTGGATCAGTGTATCTATGGAGTTCTTGTACTCTGTATTCATCTCTGTGGTATAGCGATTAGCTATTACCATGCAGCACGTCATAGCTCTATGTCCCAGAATAGATGCGAGGCCAGCGAGGGCGGATGACTCCATCTCATAGTTGCAAATCTTCATACCGTCGTATTCGAACGACTCAACCTTGTTGTTTTGGTCAGGATCGACCACATCGGCGCGGAGAATGCGTCCCTGTGGCCCATAGAAGCCACCACAGGCTACGGTATAGCCACGTATCATGTCGTCTTGGGCAATCCGGTTAATCAGGTTCTCGTCGGCTACTGCTACGTATGGATTACCCAGGATGGGATTCCATCGCATGTGTTGTCTGAAAGCTGCTTCCATCTTGAGGTCACACACCTCGTTGCGCCCGGCGTAATAGTTGAGCAGGCCGTCGATGCCGATGCTCTTCACACTGGCGATAAAGGAGCCTGTGTGCGTAAAGGGTTGCAGTCCGCCACAGGTGCCGATGCGTACCATCGTCAGGGTTCGGTGCTCATCGCGTTCCTCGCGCGTACCATAATCTATATTGGCAAGGGTATCAAGCTCGTTAACCACGATGTCTATATTATCACAACCGATGCCGTGGCTCTGCACGGTTATCCTTTTGCCCTTATACGTGCCCGTGATGGTATGAAACTCACGGTTCTGCACTTCACATTCCTTCGTGTCAAAGTGCGCTGCAACGGTGTTCACACGCCCCGGGTCTCCCACCAGTATCACCTTATCAGCTAACTGTTCGGGCTTCAGATGCAGATGAAAACATGAGCCGTCATTGTTTATTATCAGCTCCGACTCTGGAAAATATCGTTTCTTCATATTGTAGATTGAAATTAAAAAGGTAAAGGCTGCATTGAAATCGCACTATACAAGGGGAGGGACTTGATAACTAAAAATCATGCGGGCTAATGCCAGCGTTGCTTGTTAAGCCTTGGACAGTAGTGTCTTTACCACCTGCCATATATTGTCTGCCGTGGTCAGCGAGACATGCTCCGTCGTACTGTGTGGGTTGATGATGCGCGGACCTATTGATGCGATGTGAATGCCGGGGAAGCGTTCCGTGAAGTATCCTGCCTCAAGAGCAAAGTGCATCTCCACGGGTCTTGGCCTGAAATGCAGCACTTCATCAAAGACATCCATTGTCAGCTTTATTAATGGATGCTCCACATCCTCTTGCCAAGCTCCCACATGCATCACCGTTTCCACTTCTGCTCCGGTCAGCGTGAATATCTGTTCGATGTTTCGTGCCAGTCCGTTCAGCCTGTCATTACTGAAACTTCTCGTGTGTGACGACACGGTGAATGACTCTTTCCCTTGCTTTACAAGACCTATGTTGTTCGATGTCAGCACACACGAGGCATTATTCTCCTGCGCCTCAACATCGCTGCGCATCTCTACCGGTCCTGTGGGTATGCCATTGATACATGCCAACAGGATGTGCGTACCCTCTTCGTTTATCACAGAGGAATGCCATACCGACGGCTCGCAAGTCACCTCTATCTTTGGGTCTGTCTGCGAATACTGTCCCATCACCGCCTCATGGCACTGCATGACGAGGTTCTCAAAGACCTCGATGTCCTCCCTTGGTATCACCACCTTGGCAGCCGCTTCGCCCGGTATGGCAGAATACGCCTGCCCGCCCTCAAAGCTTACGAGATAGAGCTTTATGTTCATCTGCCTTATAGCCACGAGCAGCAGGTTTGCCAATATCTTGATGGCATTGGCACGTCCACTGTTTATATCCACTCCGCTGTGTCCTCCCCTACCCCAGTTCACCTCTACTTCGTATGCCACATAGCCTGCAGGCATGGCGATACGGCGGTATGGCAGTCGTGCCACCTGTATGTGTGCTCCTGCCGAACCCACTGTTATCTCGTCGTATGCCTCCGAGTCAAGGTTCAGCACCCTCCTACCCTTTATGAAGTCCTCCGGCAGGTTTGCAGCCCCGCTCATGTCGTCCTCCTCACAGGTTGTGGTGAGAACCTCCAGCGCGGGGTGTTTCAAGCTGTCATCATCCAGTATGGCCAGTGCCATTGCCAGTCCTATGCCGTTGTCAGCACCCAGCGAGGTATGGTTGGCACGCATCCACCGCTCCCCGTTCTCTTCATATTCTATCGGGGTGACACTGCCTGGCGTGTCATATCCGGCCTCAGCCACACAGACCATATCCATGTGGTTCAGTATGACCAGCGGCTCACAGTCCTCATATCCTGGCGAGGCAGCCTTTCTTATTACTACACAATTATTCGCCGAGCGGCTGTGGCTCAAGCCACGCCGTCCGGCGAATTTGCAAAGATAATCTGCCATCGCCTCCTCATGGTGTGAGGGGCGTGAGATGGCACATATCTCTTTGAATATATCCAGATAATTATTCATGTACAATGTACCATTTTCTGTGCACGAAGCACATTTTTACGCATTGGCAGACAGTGCCTCGTGCATGTTCTTTGCAGCGTTGCGTCCGTCGCCCATAGCGAGGATTACCGTTGCACCGCCACGTACGATGTCGCCGCCGGCATAGATATTCGGGCGGTTAGACTGCATGCCTTCGTTCACCACGATAGTGTTCTTCCTGCCCAGTTCCAGTCCCTTGATGCTCTGTGGCACAAGTGGATTAGGAGATACACCGACAGCAACTACTACCTGATCTACGTCTATCGTTACCTTCTCGCCAGTTGGTTCTGGAGAGCGGCGTCCGGAAGCATCTGGCTCACCGAGCTTCATTACCTCAAGCACAGCCTTTGCCACTGCGCCCTTCTCGTCTCCGATGTACTCTGCAGGGTTATGCAGCGTGAGGAATGTGATGCCCTCTTCCTTCGCGTGCTTCACCTCCTCCAGACGTGCAGGCATCTCCGCCTCAGAGCGGCGATATACCAGCGTCACGTTAGCACCGAGGCGCTTAGCCGTACGGCATGAGTCCATAGCGGTGTTACCGCCACCTACCACGAGCACGTTCTTTCCGAGGTTGATAGGCGTGTCGGTCTTAGGATTAGCGGCATCCATAAGGTTCACACGAGTGAGGTACTCGTTGGAAGACATGATATTGATGAGGTTCTCACCTGGTATGTTCATGAAGTTTGGCAGACCGGCACCAGAACCCACGAAGATACCCTTGAAGCCTGCTGCCTCCAAGTCGTCAACGGTGATGGTCTTGCCTACTATCACGTCGGTCTGGAAGTGAACGCCCATCTTTCTGAGGTTGTCTATCTCCACGTCAACGATAGCGTTAGGCAGGCGGAACTCTGGAATACCATATTTCAGCACGCCGCCAATCTCATGCAGGGCCTCAAATACATATACGTCGTAGCCCTTCTTCACCATATCACCGGCAAATGACAGTCCTGCAGGTCCTGAGCCCACCACGGCAATCTTGATACCGTTGGCCGGGGCAATCTCAGGCAGCGACATCTGTCCTGACTGTCTCTCATAGTCGGCAGCGAAGCGCTCCAGGTATCCTATGGCTACAGCAGGCTCGTTCATCTTCAGGTGGATACACTTGCTCTCACACTGTTTCTCCTGCGGACATACACGGCCACAGACAGCTGGCAGAGCTGATGTATTCTTCAGCACCTTGGCAGCAGCCAGGAACTGTCCTCTCTCGATGTTCTTCACGAACGATGGGATGTCGATATTCACCGGGCAGCCCTCCACGCAGGTTGGCTTAGCGCAGTCCAGACAACGCTTTGCCTCTGTCAGCGCCATCTCCTTGGTCAGGCCGATGTTCACTTCCTCTGTGCGGGTCGTAGCACGATATACGGGATCCAACTCCGGCATCTTCACACGCTCTATGGCGGTACGCTCCTTCGGCTTCATGCTCTTGCGCAGCTCCTCACGCCATGGGGCCTTGCGGTCTGTCAGCACTTCTATCGGATCGTCAACGGGGGCAGCGTCCATCGTCACCTCAGTATTCTCGGCTTTTCCGCTCTCGCTATCCTTGTACACATGCTCTGCATAGTGCTCCATCTCCTCCTGCTCTGCCTTCTTGAAGGTGCCCATGCGCTTGAACATCTCGTCCCAATCTACGAGTGCTCCGTCAAACTCCGGACCGTCAATGCAGACGAACTTTGTCTTTCCACCTATGGTGAGGCGACATGCACCACACATACCCGTGCCGTCAACCATGATGGTATTGAGGCTGACATCGGTGGGTATGCCATATTTTTGTGTCATCAGGCAAGAGAACTTCATCATTATCGGAGGTCCTATGGCAAAAGCCTTGTCAATGTGCTCCTGCTCGCAGAACTTCTCGATACCGACTGTCACTACGCCCTTCTCGCCCTTTGAGCCGTCATCGGTCATGATGATTACCTCATCGGATGATGCGCGTATCTCATCTTCCATAATCACGAGGTCTGCCGTACGGCCTGCAATCACCGACAGCACTCTGTTGCCGGCAGCCTTCAGGCCGCGTATGATAGGCAACATCGGGGCGGCACCCAGACCACCGCAGGCACATACCACCGTTCCGAACTTCTCGATGTGCGTAGGATTGCCGAGTGGTCCTACAACGTCAGCCACCTCGTCGCCCACTTCCTTGTTGCAAAGTTTAGTGGATGACAGTCCTACTTCCTGTACCACAAGGGTGATGGTGCCACGCTCCGTGTCAGAGTCAGCAATGGTCAGCGGCATACGCTCACTGTGCTTATCCACGCGTACGATGACAAAATTACCAGGCTTACGGCTCTTCGCAATCAGCGGAGCCTCAATCTCAAAAAGGAATACCTTCTCTGAGAATTGCTTCTTTGTTACAATTTTATACATAATGTCTTTGAGCTTTGAGCATTAAGCTTTAAGCATTAAGCTTTAAGGTTTGCTTGCTGCTTGAGCTATGTATTTTTTGTTGTTTTGACTATTTTTGTTAATATAGCAATGATTTTATCACAATCATCATAAATAGAATTATAAAGAGGGGTGTCAAGATAATCTGTCTGATGCAATATCTCAAGCCAATAAGCAGATTCGTTAGCTTCCTTTAGAGCAATACTCATCTTATTGATAAAATCCGCTCTGCTTTGGGCACATCTTCCTTCACGTACATTTGCACCAACGCTCGTACCTGATCTTAGTATTTGCTTAGACATTACATACTCTTTCTTCTCTGATTTAAGATAATTAAACAACTTAATTATCCTTACAGCAAAGTTCTTGGAAAGTTCGTAAATATTATTATCTACTTGCTTCTTGTCCAGCATAAACCAACAAATCTTAAATCTTAACACTTAAAGCTTAAAGCTTAAAGCTTAAAGCTCAATGAAATCCATCCCCATGTAAGGCACGAGAGCACGGGGCACCTTGATGCCATCAGGGGTCTGATTATTCTCCAGCAGTGCAGCCACGATGCGGGGCAGTGCAAGCGCTGAACCGTTAAGGGTATGACACAGTTCAGGCTTTTTTGCTCCCTCCGGGCGATAACGGCACTTCAGGCGGTTTGCCTGATAGGTGTCAAAGTTTGATACTGACGATACCTCAAGCCAGCGTCCCTGTGCCTCACTATAGACCTCAAAGTCATAGCAGATGCTTGAAGTGAAGCTCTGGTCACCGCCGCAGAGCAGCAGCACGCGGTATGGCAGCTCCAGCTTCTTCAGCAGACCCTCCACATGCTCCAGCATTTCCTTGTGGCTCTCCTTTGAGTGCTCCGGCTTGTCGATGCGTACAATCTCTATCTTCGAGAACTCATGCAGTCTGTTCAGTCCGCGTACGTCCTTGCCGTATGAGCCTGCCTCCCTGCGGAAGCACTGTGTGTAGGCGCAGTTCTTGATTGGCAGGTCCTTCTCATCCAGTATCACGTCGCGGTATATATTCGTCACTGGCACCTCTGCCGTAGGAATGAGATACAGGTCATCCACCTCGCAGTGGTACATCTGTCCCTCCTTGTCGGGCAGCTGACCCGTGCCATAGCCTGAAGCCTGGTTCACCACCGTTGGCGGCATAATCTCCGTATATCCTGCTGCGCGGGCCTCATCGAGGAAGAAATTGATGAGTGCTCTCTGCAAGCGCGCGCCCTTACCGATATACACGGGGAAGCCTGCACCCGTGATTTTCACACCAAGGTCAAAGTCTATCAGGTTATACTTCTTTGCCAGCTCCCAGTGTGGCAATGGGTTTGCGATGCCCAGCGACGGGTTCACATCCCAGTTACCTACGGTATCGTTAGGAGTGCACTCACGCAGGTTGCTCTTCACCACGCGGTTATCCTCAGCACCTACGCCCTCAGGCACCTCGTCGTAAGGTATATTTGGTATCTGGCAAAGCAGCGTCACCAGTTCCTGTTCAGCCTGCGCCTTCGTCTCCTCCAGAGCCTTGCTCTTTTCCTTCAGCTCTGCGACAGTAGCCTTTGCAGCGTCAGCAGCGGCCTTGTCGCCCTGCTTCATCAGCTTTCCAATCTCTGCCGCAGCCTTCTTCTGTTCTGACAGACACGCATCGAGTGCCTGCTGGGTCTCACGACGTGACTTGTCTGTAGCGAGAACCTTCTCTATTGCCTCTGCGGCATTAGGGAAATGCTTCTTCTCCAGACCTGCTATTACGCGAGCCTTCTCTTCTGTAATAAGTTTTAATGTTAACATCTGTATGTTTCTTTATTTATCCTTTGAATTTCAACCAACTTAACGCATCAACGCGCACGCGTGTACATTAGAATTATAATTAAAGTGCAAAGTTACAAATAAACTTTGAAACACACAAACTTTTTTTCAATCTTCATGCGCTCTCCCTTACCTCAGCCACCGTGCCTGACAGCCCTTATCATGCCTTCCCCCTATCTCAGCCACCGTTCCCAATAGCCCTCATCATGCCTCTCTCTTACCTTAGCTACCGTGCCCGCAGGCTCTCCTGCGGGTCCTCTTGCGGGTCTCTCACTCAGCCACCGCCCTGCTTGCCTGCCTCATCAGCCCCAGGTTTCCGCTTTTCATCACCTCGGCGGCCTTCTCCCTTACGTGCCGCATCTCCTCATCGCTCAGCGTCAGGCCCTGCATCATAAGGCGTACAAGGATGCACCAGCCGTGCAGCTGCTCCATCTCGCCCTCTTTGTCCACCAACGACAGCGCCAAGTCCTTGGCGTATGGCAGACGGCTATACAGCGTCATGGCTCCTATCTCCGCCACCTCCTGCGTCGGCGTATTGGCAATCCACTCCCGCGCCTCGTCCTCGGGCATGGCATCCACAGGCATCAGCAGCGTCGCCATTATCTTGCACTCCCTCACATTCTCCTGCCACAGAGCTGCCGCAAGGTCATGCGACGGCTCATACTCACGCGCCATCTCCTGAAGATGTCCCAGTGACACTCCCCAGTTCAGGTGATACTGCACACCCTTCTCGCGCAGCGACTGTGCCCGCGCCCCGTCCATATACAGCCTGAAAGACTGCTTTATTTCCTTTATCAGCGAATCCAAATTAACAAATTAACGAATTAACGAATTACCCAGAAAAACCGGAATACCCGGAAAATCCGGAGAAACCGGAACTTCCGGAATAGCCGGAATACCCGGAAATCTCTCTTAGAACTCCAGCGATACCCTGCCGTTCAGCTGTCTTCCCGTCAGGTAGTTAGGCACGGCATACTGGTGATTGGTCACGTCTGTCACCCAATAGTATGAGTTCACGTTGTTGTGTCCCAGCAGATTCAGGCAGTCCAGACCCACCCAGACATTCTTCAGGCAGAAGCGTTTCGTCTCCTGATTAGCTCTCTTATAAGCCCTGAAGCTCATACCAATATCCACTCTCTGATAAGCCGGAGCCCTGAAGCTCTGACGCTTGTTGTCGGTATGCGGCGGTCCGAAAGGCAGTCCGTCGGCAAATGCCAGCTTCAGCACCATCCTCCAGCGGTCGGTACCGGGGAAATAGTCGGTGAAGAACAGGTTGATAGCATATCGCTGGTCTGTCGGCAGCGGTATCGTCTGGCCTCTGTAGTCCATGCCAGTCTTCATCAGCGAGAACGTAATCCACGAGTCGGTGCCCGGCACAAACTCTCCATACAGCTTCAGGTCTATACCCGCGATATATCCCGAGCATTCGTTGATGCCGTTATATGTTATCTTCATGTTGTTCACGCTGTAAGGTATCAGGTTCGACAGCGCCTTGTAATACGCCTCGGCGGTAAACTTAAACGGCCTCTGTCCGAACTTGAACCGGTAGTCATACGCTGCTATGAAGTGTATGCTTCGCTGCGACTTTATCTTGTTGTTCAGCGTTGCGACCGTCACGCCGCTGACGGTTGTGGTGTCTCTCAGCTCCTTGAAGAACGGAGCCTGATAGTACAATCCCGCAGCAAAGCGCAGCGTGGTATTCTCATTCCAGTGTGGTATGACGGCGAGCGATGCCCTGGGCGACACGATGCTCTCCTTGTTGAACGACCATCTTGAGAAGCGCAGGCCGTAGTTCAGCGTATAGAAATTCGTCTGCTGGGGCGAAGAGAACTTCCACGCATCCTGCACGTACAGCTCAAAGCGGTTTGCCGTCAGCTTGTTTCGGGCCGCGAGGGTGTATATCATCTTCAGGTCCTGTCCCGTGTGCGGCATCACGTATCCCGACGAGTCACGCATCTCATACTCCCTGCTGTTCTCCTCTATTCTCTCCCATCTCAGCGACATTGCGGCCTCTATGTCATGTTTCTTCAGCCGTTTGTTCAGCTTCAGCTTCACGCTGCCCACCGTGGCGGTGAGGTAGTTGCGGGCATATTCCATGTATGTTCCCACGCCGAGGTTGCTCTGCGTCTCCGTCTGCGTCAGCCAGTACTGGCCCTGTATGTCGTACGTCTCCTGCTCCTTGGTGTGGAAGGCGGAGCCGATGAGCGACAGCGAGAGGCTGTCATTGAATATCCTCTTCAGCGTCATCGTGCCGAAGAACGTGCGGAAGAGGTCGCGCTCCTTACCGTCAAAATACACCTTGAAGGCTTTCAGGTTCTCCTGTGTGCCGAATGTCGTCTCCCTGTCTTTGGGGTTGAAGTTATACTTCGACTGCGATATGTCGCCGATGAAGTCCAGCTGCCACCGCTTGTTGGGCCTCCACGACAGGTATGTCTGCCAGTCAATGAAGCGCGGGTCATACTCGCCCGTGGTGTCAAAGGTCTTCAGCAGCGCCTTCGTCTGCTTGTATCTCACGCCGTTGGCCCAAGAGAATTTCTTATTGCCGAAGCCCAGATATGCGCTTCCTCCGAGCAGGCTGGCACTCACTGTGGCCTCCGTCTTCTGCGGACGGTGGTAGGTTATATCGAGCACCGATGACATTCTGTCACCGTATTTCGCCTCATAGCCGCCGGTAGAGAAGCGCAGCCCCTCCACCATGTCGGCATTGATGATTGACAATCCTTCCTGCTGTCCTGAGCGTACGAGGAACGGACGATACACCTCCACATCGTTGATATACACGAGGTTCTCGTCAAACGAGCCGCCTCTGACGTTATACTGTGAAGACAGTTCGTTGTGTGACGATACGCCGGCCTGCGTCTGTATCATTTCCTCTACGGCATTACCCGTCACCGACGGAGCCAGCGCCATGTCCTTCACGTCCAGCTCTTCCGTGCCTCCTGTCTGCCTGCGCTTCTCTGTCACGGTGACATCATCCAGCACCGTCTCGTCGTCATAGAGCGTGATGAGTAGGCGCTGCCTGCCCTTGGGGCGGCGCAGCACGCGCGTCTTGGTCTTATAGCCTATCATGGAGAACTTGACAACCACCGAGTCGGCACTCGACAGGGTGAGCAAGAACTCTCCCTTGAGGTTTGTCATCGTTGCCCTGCCCTGCTGCACACACGTCACCGATGCCAGCTCCACAGGGTTCTCATCTGCATCGGTCACCCTACCGGACAACACAAAATCCTGCGCACCGGCAACCGCCACGCAGCAGATTAATAATATAATAAGGTATAGTCTTTTCAATTTCACGTCAGTCTTCATCACCTTAACTAACGCACGTCCTTCCAATTTATTGTTTAGGAGGCGACGTGTCCTCACGTCGCAGCCCATTGCCCATCCTTCGTCCATTGCCCAGTCGGATTTTTATCCGACTGAACGCATCTTAATTCGTGGTAGTTAAAGGGGGAGCTGGAGGGGGCTGCATCAGAACCCTCCCAGGCTGATGGTGCCGCCGTCTTCCCAGTCTGCCACGTGTGCGTCAAAGCCGGCACCGTTTGGTTCTTCGGGCTCTACGTCAGGCAGCTCCGGTGCCCAGTCGCCGTCGATGGTTATCTCCACCTCTATGTGCTTCAGCACCTCGGCCTTTGACAATGCGTCACCCGTCGGTGTGAGGTATCTCATAATCTTACCTACGGGGTAAGAGTACGTGAACGTGTTGTTGCCGCGCGTGTCCTTACCGTTGAGCAGGAAAGCGAGGTTGAGCATATTATCTGTTGCCTCACGGTTCACCGCCATCTCCTTGCCAAACGGCAGTCCCCATGTGTCCAGCCTTGTCTTCACCCATCCCTTGTCTATCTCGCCGGGTATGGACTCTATCTGCCATGAGTCAAAGAGCAGTATGCCTGTCTCCTGCGTACGATCGACGCGGTTCAGGTAGAAGCCGTCGGCCATGCCCGAGATGTTTCCCTCCATGGAGCGCAGGTATTTAAAGCCTTTCTTGATATACACGCGCACCTCTATCTTCGTTCTCATGGGATCTACAACCTCATAGAAATTGAAGTCGGTGATACTCTTAGGCAGTTTGTCACGGTCCCTGTAGTCCACGAACACATAGTTCTTCTCCAGCATATCGGGCGTTATGACGATGGTATCCACAGCACATCCGAACGGCTCCAGCGGGTCACACATATACTGCGTGCCCTGGTCCCAGTTCTTCAGCGCGCGCGTGGTAATCATCTTCGCCCTCACGGCAGCCTTGTCATAGTCTGACAGGTTCTCGAACCTCAGGCTGGGGAAGGCGTCGATGTCGCTGTTTCCGTTGAAGATGATGAGCCTGTACTCGCCGGCCTTCAGATCTACGGTGGTGTGTGTCGGGTCTTCCTGATTCTCTATGACCTGCTGCAGCTTGTTGTCGCTGCCGTATATCAGCAGCGTCATCTCGCTGGGCGTAGCTCCGTAGCTTGACTCCCAGTCGGTGTAGATATGCAGGCGTGCCGTGCCGGCGTCATAGACCTCCAGGTCACGGCGCCAGCATCCTGACGTGACGACCATCACCAGGGCCAGCAATGCCGTCACGGAGAGTCTCCGCAGCCTCGCTATGTCTCTCCATCCTGTCATCGCTTTGCCTCCTTTCTCTTCTTGCCTATCAGCCATACGAGGGATGCCTTCAGCTTCGTCGGACCGGCAAAGAACGTCGTTCCGTTGTGCTTCCAGATGAGGTGCGTGTCGTTGAACTCACCGTCATAGTGGCGTCTCGGGCCATAGAATGCTCCGATGCTGGCCGACAGCTCAAAGTTCCAGTGGCGGTGTATGGGCCACGAATATCCGTAGGTGATGCCCAGAGAGTAAGCCTCTCCCTGGTCGCCCGTGCTGTTCCACTCCAGGTCATAGCGTGCGAAGGCGGCGTACAGTCCCCAGAACGAGCCGGTCAGTGCAGGCCTGCGCTCGCGGCATTTACCGTTCCAGCGGCGCAGCTCCAGTCCCCATGTCTGTATCTCGTAGGCACGGCTGTTGTGGTGCCACACGTACCACGGTGTCCAGTATTCTGCCATAAGGCTCCATCGGTACTTCTTATCTAAGGTGAACTCCACCTCCACATTGGGTGCCAGCGCAAGGTCAAACAGCAGGTTTGTCTTCACCGCCATCACCGTGCGGAATGTCTTCACCCTCGGTGCCACGGGGGTTGGCACCACTCCCGCGGGGCGTATGTGCCATACGGTGTCAGTCTCGCCAAGGTGCTCCACCATGTCGCGGTGGTTATACTCTATGCGGTAGTCCGTGTGTCGCAGCGTCGGCATGGCGTTGCGCACTATGTAGCGGAACTCCTCAGGATAGCGCGTCTTCATCTCCCGCTCCTTCTCATCGGGCTCCATCGTGCTGGTGGCGATGGCTATCAGCTCGCTGCGGTGGGGCAAGGCACTCTCAGGAGCGTCGCGCAGCCATGCCGTCAGGCCCTCCCAGTCCTCAGGCTCATACTCCACCTCCACCTGACTTCTATCCACGCCGAAGCGCTGCACCACATAGTCGGCGATGCTCTGCGTACGGCCCTGTGCCAGGAACGCGTTATGGTCATATCGGCCCTCGGGCGAGGCGTAGCCCTTCACGGTGAGGCGCTTCAGCACCGCCGACGAGTCCCGGCGCACCCGCTCCAGGCCTTTGCGTATCTTCTCCAGCTCGCTGGCGTTGTTGCCCAGCTCCGGGTGTATCGTCACAGAGTCCAGCGGGAACCGTATGCTCAGCCTGTCGGCAAGCGCCGATGTTATCACCTCCATCGTGGAGCGGGCAGGCACGACGGTCATCTGCGAGAGGTCCTTACGCTCTCCCGACGTAGCAACCGTCTCGCCGCAGCCGTCACGCTCCGTCAGCGTGATGAGCAGCGAGCCGTGGAGCATCCAGTCCCTGTAGCCCACCTTATTGACATATACAAACGGACGATAGCGCCGCTTGTCCCATATCACGTTGTCACCGGGCATGACCGGCAGTCCCATGTCGTCGTGACGCACATAGCGGTAGTACGGCACGCGCCCCATCACGTGTATCGACGGCAGCGTCACCGTGTCGCCCTCTGCCGCTATGCGCGGCGTGATGGTCAGCGTGCTGCGGTCCGCCATCTCCAGCATCTCGGGGTTCAGCGTTATGACAACGGCCATAGAGTCGCCGTCCTTACCCGCCTCGGCAGTCCTGATAACGCCATGCGACTGCGCCGTTGCCACACACGGCAACAGCAGCGCGGCCCACAGCAGCGCCACACAGCGCCACACGCGGCGCCACAAAGTATTATGTTCTGTCAGTATCTCAAGCATAGCCTTCAGCCGAAATCAATATCATTCAGTACTCACATGCTATTGCTACGTTCATGTTTTTTATGACTGCCGTTAAAGCAATAAATGCCACAATATTTCTTCTCTTTATTCCTTTCCACCCCGCAAAGTTATACACTTTTTTCGAAACAACCAAATGTTTTTAGTAAAATGTTCACGAAAACAAAGCTGAAAGACTTTTTTACAGAGCCAACCGGCAACCGCAAAACACCTGCAACAACATTTTCCGAACCGTAACGGAAACTTTTTCCGCACGCTGCGGAAACTTTTTCCGAACCGTTACGGAATTTCTTTCCGCACGTGACGGAAAATTTTATCCGTCGCCATATCACTACCCGCTATCACAATAGGAGGCGACGTGTCTCACGTCGCAACAGCCTGCCATACAACTACCCGCTAAAACACTCTAATACCGCATCACTTTATGTTAATCCACGTTAAACACATACTACTTTCCTTAATTATCGTTAACAAAACATACCAATATATTATTATTTTCAAAAAAAGCCTTACCTTTGACTCCACATAATTGTGCGCGACACCTTATATCATTTTATACCATGAGCAGCGCCCCATCAACCGGGCTACGGGAAAGCCCGCGAGGCGCGATGCAGAGAGACACAAACGACGCAGCACAAGCGAGGAGACAGCGTTCTCCCGTCAATATGTAGATATGGAATAACAATTAATAACAACTTAAAAGAAAAACAACATGGGAAAGAAATTATTTTTATTCGCAGCTGCAGCCGTAGCGCTCGCAAGCTGCACTGAAACCGACCTCTCCGGCGATACCTCTCTCGCCAAAGAGTCAACGTCTGACGCTATCCAGTTTAGCGCAAAGGCGGGTAATTCTGGTGTTACACGTGCTTACACCTCTGGTACAATCGGCAATGAAACTCAAGCAAAAAGAGGTATCACAAATCTGACAGAAGCGGGGTTTGGTGTGTTTGCTTATTACACTGCAGCAGAAACAGACTATAAACCCGAAACACCTACTGACAGTGTACCTAACTTTATGTACAATCAGTCGATTACATGGAGCACTGCAATTACTCCTAACGCTTGGATCTACTCTCCTGTAAAGTATTGGCCTAACGGTGTTGACACGGACAATAAAAGTACACCATCTTACACTGCACAGCAAAGCAAATTTGGCAAGCTGAGTTTCTTCGCAGTTGCTCCGTTTACAACAACGCCAACCGAGACATACAGTGCTTCCTCTGATGGAAAAAAACCTAATGTAATTGGAGCGGATGCAACTAATGACGAAAAGGTAAAGAAAAACAATGCCGACAAAGGTATCGTAGCTATGACCACCAACGAGTTCAAAGGCAACGTATGGGTGAAGTACCTGATGCCAAACGCAACTCAGAGCGAAGCCGTTGACCTTCTGTGGGGACTTGCCGGCAAGGCTAAGTATGACGAGACAGACGGCGTAGATCCTGCATTCACTATTGGCAAGGACTACAACCTCAACCTGACAAAACAGAATGTTGGCGAACGCGTCAGTTTCCTCTTCAAGCACGCCCTTGCAAAAGTTGGTGGTGCAACGACAGAAGATGAAACAGAGGCACTTACAGGCGAACCTAAGCAGTGTGGTTTCAAGGTGGTAGCAGACGTGGACAAGAACGATGGAGATGATCAGAAAACTTATTTCCCATCTTCTTTCAAGCCTGAAGAGACTCTTATCACTCTCAAGGAGGTAAAGATACAAGATGGCTATTCTGCAGGTCAAGATGATGAAGTAACTACTGTAGAAAATACTACCAAGAGTAACTTTAATACATTCGGCTGGTTCAACATTGAAACAGGCAGCTGGTGTACAGACGAGGGCACGTATGGTGTTGGTACTGGTACTGCAGGTGGTGCGATCTACAACATTAAAGCAAATAACACTAACAACAGTGTAGATGACACAGAATACACTCTGAATGAGAAAATCCGCGAGGCTGCAACCTACGGAAAACATGGTTCTAGTAAAGCCAAAATGTTGGCAGATGATGGAACAAAATGGGATGGTTCAAATCCAACTGGTGTAACAACAACCCCGCAGGCTTTGTTTACAAAAGAGAATGTACCAGGTCTGCTTGTCATCCCTGGCGGAACCAATAGCAATGATCTTTACATCACTGTTGACTACTATGTACGTACCGCAGATCCTAATCTTAGCCAAGGCTTCACCGTTGTAGAGCAGAAAATAACCAACAAGGTTAGCCTCGGTGCACTTAACCCCAACAAGTATTACACCATCATCATGCACCTTGGCCTGACCAGTGTGAAGTTTGAGGCTGTTGTTGCAGACTGGGCTGCCAAGGAGACAGAGGCATACAACCCATCAACAGGCGCAGACGAATCAACTGGTAACGATAACGAAAGCAAGGTATGGCTGCCATCTAATGTAGTAGAAGCAAATACATGGGCAATAAGTCCTGCTTCACTCTCATTCGCTGCAAAAGGCGAAAGCAAATCTCTGACAACAGTCGAGATGAATGGCAACGCCCTGACTTACAATTCAACTGCTGATGGTACCCATTATAGTCTTGCAATAGATGGCACACCTGGTTGGTTAACTTTAAACACAGAAACAGGTGCACTTACTGCTACGGCCTATACAACCTCTACAGCAAAGAGAACGGCTATTGTTAACATAACTACTACGGTAAATGACAAGCCCATCACAACTCCAATAACCGTTGAGCAGGCAGGATTCTCTTTGGAGGGAACAACTATAGCAAACAATGTTGTTACTGTCAAGGATGGAGATAACCAAAATGTTTCATCTGATTACACTTATGTAGTATCAGACGGAGACGGTCTCGGTACGGCAAACGACTCAGGCGCGACTATAACCGTGACTGGAACTGCAGGAAAGACTTACAAAGTAACTGTAACGCACACAAGTGGAGCGACATGGTCTGGTAATGTTACAATACCAGCGCCATAAACACACCTCACCGCTCCGTTCAGGCGGATTTGTAATCCGACTGTAAAAAGTATAAGCATTTATAATGCGAAATAACTAACAATCCCCAGTCATGTTCCTAACGCATGGCTGGGGATTTTAGTAGCATAGCATAGTTTATCTCATAATGAAGAACATATTAGAAATAAAACAAATGCCGTGGTGTATTGATATATCCTCTTTATCAAATGCTAAAAAGGATGTTGAGAAATATGGTTGCGAATGGAAAGACTGGTATTACGAGAAAGCGGTAAGGCCTGATAGTTGCTATGATATTAGGTTTTGGCATCCTGAAAGAAAAAGTCGAATAGAGGATGTTCCTGTTTCCATGATAATAGGACAAGAGCATGGCAGATATGAATTCTGCCAAGAAGAACCACACTGGATTGCCATACTACAAAACATGTATGACAGATGGAAAGGAATTGAGCCTGAAGCTGTCAAAAAAGATTTAGAACGCTGCAATCGGGGAAACGATCCAGTGGAACTTTACAAGTATGGAAAGTACTATTTTATTAGTCAGGGAATTCACAGAGCAGTACACGCGAAATTTTTGGAATTGGAAACAATGAGATGCTGTGTCACAGAGTACATTTATGATGGTTTATCATACAGTTATTACAAGAGACTTTCTAACATAGTCGGGAAAGGCACAATTGAAAAGAATAAAAGTTTCACAAACATACAGGATATATTCTTTTGTTGGCATAATCTCTATTTCACCATCGGATGGAATGATGCCTGTATTGATGAGTTCGAACGCCAGGTCAACAAAGTTAAATCAATTATGAAATGTCCCATAAAAAAAGCATATTACAAATTGAAATATATGATGCAAGCGAATCCCCAAAAACATTTTGAGTTCATGAATGAAAGCGCACACGAAATGCCAGACATACGCACAGCATTAATCTATGAGCTCATGGCACACTAAAGTCTCCGCTCAGGCGGATTTGTAATCCGCTCGAACAGGTAAACCGCTCGAACAGGTAAACCGCTTGAACAGAGCCTCATAGCGAGCACCCACGGGGGACGTGGGCGTCCTCGCCCGCGATGCCGCACAGCGGCACAACACACACGGCACGCACCACGACTTGTGAGCGTCCCTGACAGGGGGCAGAGAGGTCAAACATCTCCTTACGCGGGCAAGATGCCCACGTACCCGAGAGTGGCCACACGCAATCCGCAAGGGAAATTATGTAAATTATGATAATTTCTTTCAAAATCCACCAGCCTCACTAATTTCTTTCCACTCCGCAATTTCTTTCAACACAATTTGGCAGTTTGAAGAAAAGTCCGTAACTTTGCAGGCATGAATATTAAGCAAGAATTTGGCAAATGGTTCCTTGACGTAGCAAAGTACGTGCTTACTGCCATGCTTTTAACTGCCATGATTGATGGTTTGAGCCAAATGTGGCTTATTTGCGTGTCCGCGGCAGTTACGATGCTCTGTCTTATCTTTGGAGCAGTTCTCATTCGCAAGGGTAAGGACGAGGAAGACAGACGGGAGCTGAATCGCCAACGCCACAGAGAAAAATTAAAACATGGAGGAAAATAGAATATGGGAGCAATAGCAGCACTTATTATCGTTACCGTTTTTGGAGTTAGTCTTTTGGTATATTTTCATTATGATGACAAAAAGCGCACTCACATGAGGATTGCAAGTGGTCAGTAATAATGGGATACTGCATAGGGGGCTTGTAACCTTACCACATACAATCTCCGCTCAGGCGGATTTGTCGCTCGGCCCTTTGGGACGCTTTCTTCGCATATTATTTACAGACAGAGGAGCTCAGGCGAGCACAGCTCGGAACATAGCAAAGCGGAGAAAGAATCCGTCTGCATAGAGTATCAGCATTTATAATGCGAATGAGATGTCTTCATGGTGAAGCGGAGAGGGAGTGCACCGACTCTGTTTAATCGGATTACAAATCCTTATACTCCATGCGAGCGGATTACAAATCCGCTCGAACAGGTAAACCGCTTGAGCAGAGCCTCATAGCGAGCACCCACGGGGGACGTGGGCATCCTCGCCCGCGATGCCGCAGGGCGGCACCAGACACGGCACGCACCACAATCATGTAAAGCGCCCCTGACAGGGGCAAAGAGGTCAAACTTCTCCTTACGCGGGCAAGATGCCCA
>DEKQ01000114.1 GCA_002353975.1 Prevotellaceae bacterium UBA2718 | reverse complement strand
CTCGTTATCCCCGAGCTCAACGGCAAGCTGATCGGTGCTGCTCAGCGCGTTCCGACTCCCACAGGTTCCACCACCATCCTGCACGCTGTTGTGAAGGGTGAGGTTACAGTTGAGGATATCAATGCTGCCATGAAGGCTGCTACTAACGAGAGCTTCGGCTATACAGAGGAGAAACTCGTTTCTTCTGACATCATCGGCATGAAGTTTGGTTCACTCTTCGATGCTAACCAGACAATGGTAAGCAAGATTGGTGACGGAAACTCTCTCGTACAGGTTGTTTCTTGGTATGACAATGAGAACTCTTACACTTCTCAGATGGTTCGCACTATCAAGTACTTCTCTGAGATCTAAATCTCAGCAGAATAACAACGTATAATAAAAAACGTCTGGCATTTATATGTCAGACGTTTTTTTTACCACTCTGCAATTTTCATCACTAAGGGCAGGTGATCACTTACTCCGCCATGATATATTGGTCCGCGATAAGTTCGCATGGGCTTTAGGTTTCCCTGGGCGTCCCGCTCCAACAGCCATTCCCGGTCAAAGACATAGCATTGCGAGACCTTATCTGCTATGGCAGGAGAGACAAGGATATGATCCAGACTCCCCCACTCGCCCTGGAAATAATATGTTCCGCTGACACGAGTATTCTTTTCGTCATATCCTTTTGCGTCTTTTGAGACGTGACGCAGCTTTTCGCCAAGATGTTTCAGCGACTTATTATATGAATAGTCATTAAAATCACCCGCTACTATTATGTTTGCCAACGGTTCTGAAGCCAATATGGAATCCACATGATGTGTCACCATATCGCTCACCGCCATGCGATAAGGCTCCGTATGCGCCTCACCGGAACTGCGGGATGGTGCGTGCAGCGCAAAGACATGCAGTTTCTCTCCCGCGCGCGTCGTACCTTTTATATATAATATATCTCGCGTAGGCGCGAAGTCTTTAATTGGGTTAACGCGAATACTGAAAGAAGTATCAGGTCTGAAAGTCAGAGGATTGTATAGTATCGACACATCCACCCCCCTTTGGTCCTGCGATTGGGTGATAATAAACCTATAGCCGACAGAGCGCAACATGCTACGACGGGTAAGCGAAAGGATGACAGAATCGTTCTCCACCTCACATAGGACCACAACATCCGGGATATGAAATCCCTTATAGTCCACCCCCGTCACATTGGGTTCCCCTATCTCATGGAGCACTCTCCCAATGTCATTTACCTTTTTCTTATATCTCCCCCATGTCCATTTCCTATTTCCGTCAGGGAGAAATTCGTAATCGTTCTTCAGCGTATCATGCCTGCAGTCAAAAAGGTTCTCTACATTATAGGTAACGAAGGTAAAAGCTGGCGGCTCCTCTGCCACAACGGGCAGCACGAAAAATATGCTGTATAGGATAACGGAAATAATGAAAGCCATCACTGATCCTTCCAATACGCGGGGGTAAAGATAATGAGCACGGACAATAGTTCAAGACGTCCCATAAGCATGAGAAGCGAGCATATCCACTTGGCGAAATCAGGGAGATGATCCCATGACATCACGGGGCCTATCTCCGTACCCAGCGTAGGACCTACGTTACTCAGCGTAGATATCGTTATCGTTATTGCATTGGTATTGTCAACTCCCGCAAGCACCATGACCGTAGCACAAAAGATGCAGAGCAGACAATAAACCGTGAGGAATGCCAACAGCGTGACACGTTGCTGCATTGGTATGTTTACACTCCCCATGCGAAGCGGGAGAACCGCCTTGGGATGCAGCATCTGTCGAAACTCGTTGAGTACCACCTTGTAGAGCATTGACACGCGTATGCACTTAAATCCGCCACTGGTGCTGCCGGCACAGGCTCCGCAGAACATACATACAGCCAGAATAATCCACGTGACATGAGGCCACTGTGCCGCATCATCGTTAAACAGGCCCGTAGTGGTTATGAATGAAACAACCTGAAACAGCGAACACCTTATAGCCTTCTCAAACGTATAGTCATTAAACTTCATCAGGAGCAACATTATTATTATCGTAAATGTTGCGGTGAGGATGCAGTAGAAACGCAACTCATAATTGGAAATCAATCCTGACAGTTCCCCTTTCGTTATGAGTTTGAAGAGAAGTATGAAGTTTATGCCTGAGATGAAACAGAAGAAAGTCGTTGCATACTCTATGGGAATGGAGTTGAAGAAGCCTACGCTGTCATTGTGGGTGGAGAATCCTCCTGTTGCGATGGTCGTCATTGCGTAGTTCACGCTGTCAAACCAATCCATTCCGAGCAACTTAAATGTCACCATGCAGATGATAGTAAGCATGATGAATATGCTCCAGATGCTCTTTGCCGATGTCGATAGCCTGGGGTGCAGCTTCGTCTTTATCGGTCCGGTAGCTTCAGCAGAGAACACCTTCACAGGTCCTCCCACCATTGACGGCAGGATTGCGACTGTGAAGAACACTATTCCCAGGCCTCCTATCCACTGCGTGAATGTTCGCCAGAAGAGTATGGCATGTGGCAGGTGCTCCACATCGTCGAGTATCGTGGCTCCCGTGGTGGTAAAACCTGACATCGTCTCAAAGTACGCATTTGTGAAACCTGGGATATATCCCCCGATGAGGTAAGGCAGCGAGCCGAACAAACTGAACACCACCCACGTGAGCGTGACAACCATGAAGGAGTCACGGCGGCTCATGTTGTTGGAGGCATTACGTCCGTGGTATCTCAGTATATATGCCGTCATCTGAAGTATCAGAATAGACACCGTGAACGACAGCATATCGTCCTCACGATACAATACCGCGATGACAAGACACACCACCATGAACAACGACTCCAAGAAGAGTAGCGAGCCTAAAATTTTCAGTATGAGACGGTAGTTCAGCAAATTATTCGAAAAATTTTTGTATGCGTGTAATGTCCGCGTTGTGACTGAAAGCCATTACTATGTCTCCCGGCTGTATCTGCGTAGAGCCTGAAATCAGTATGCCTTCTCCCTTCCTTACAAGTCCGCCGAGAGTGATTCCCTTAGGCAATCCCAGCTCGTATATCTTCTTCTTCGTAATGCGCGAACCTGGCTTTGCCTCAAACTCTGCGACATCTGCCCTTGCCTGCATTAGGAAGCGCACATTGCTCGCCTTTCCCTCAAGGAGCATTTCGTATATGCGTGACGCAGCGATGGCCTTCTTATTGATGATAGTACCAATGTCAAGGCTTTCCGCCATATCGATATAATCTATATTCTCTACCACCGCAACAGTCTTTCTCACGCCGTTGCGCTTGGCTGCCAGACAGGCCAGGATATTCGTCTCGCTGCTGCCGGTGAGAGCCACGAAAGCCTGCATGCTTCTCAGTCCCTCCTCTTGCAACAGTTCCGTGTCGCGCGCATCACCGTTTATGATGTAGTCATTACGCTTGAGTATATCATTCAGGCGTTCGCATCGCTCCGCGTCTGCCTCTATGATTTTATACTTCATATACTCCGGCATAGTGATAGCAGTACGGACAGCGGTCTTTCCACCACCCATGATCATCACGTTCGACACATCCTCATAGTGTTCCTTTCCCACCACTCTTCTGACAACAGGAATGTTCTGGGGCGTTGTCATAAAGTAGGCTATGTCATAGAGCCTCAGCACATCGTTACCTCCAGGTATGATTGTCTCCTCACCTCTCTTTATCGCTACGATATGGTATGGGTCATCGGCTCCCACAAGTTCCTTCAGTGGCTTATCCAGAATGAGGCACGACTCTCTCAGCTTTATGCCAAGCATGATGAGCGCACCGCCATAGACATCCCATCGCTGCCTCACCCAAGACATCTTCAGGCCATTGATGATATCCTGTGCTGCCAGCATTTCAGGATAGATCACTGCATCAATTCCCATGCGCCGCAGCACCTCCTCATTCCCCTTCTTGGCATACTCATACTCCTCCACCTTTGCCATCGTGCGCTTTGCACCGAGACTCTTGGCAAGAGCACATGCACACATGTTCACCTCCTGGTCTTGAGTGACGGCTATGAAGAGGTCTGCCTCGTCAGTATCTATCTCCTTCAGGGCTTTGATGGATATTGGCGAGTCCTGCATCGTGAGCACATCCAGGTCGGGATTGATGCTCTGTAATGCCTCCTCATCGGTATCAATGATAGTGATTTCCTCACCGGCGCGGCTGAGCAGCGAGGCGAGGTAATTACCTATGGCATACGCCCCTGCTATGATTACCTTCATTGGGTTATGGTTTTAATTATTCCGTCAACGTCTATTCCCACTACATGCTGCAGCTGAGCTACCGTTCCGTGCTCCACGAACACATCATCGGGCATTCCAAGTCTTATGACTTCTGTCCCATATCCGTGCTCAGTCATGTACTCAGCTACTGCAGACCCTAATCCGCCGTTCCTTACACCGTCTTCTATCGTTATGACACGCTTGAACTTCCTGCCCACCTCCTCAAGGATGTCAACATCCAGAGGCTTAAGAAATCTCATGTCATAATGTGCTACGGATATTTCGCTGTCTTGTTCCTTCAGCGCCTCGATGGCCTTCGTTACATTGTTGCCTATGTGTCCTATGGATAGTATCGCAACATCAGTACCTTCCCTCAGGCAGCGTCCCTTGCCTATCGCGAGTGCTTCAAACGGGCAATGCCAATCTGTCATCACTCCGTTGCCTCTGGGGTAACGTATGACGAACGGCCCCATATCTTTCTGCTGGGCAGTGAACATCATGTTCCTCAGTTCATGCTCGTTCATCGGAGCGCATATCGTCAGGTTCGGCACAGGACGCAGCGCAGCAAGGTCAAAGGCACCGTGGTGCGTGGCACCGTCCTCGCCTACTATGCCGGCACGGTCCAGGCAGAACACCACATTCAGTTTCTCTATGGCTACGTCGTGGATGATATTGTCGTATGCCCGCTGTGCAAAGGCGCTGTAGATGTTACAGAATGGCTGCAATCCCTCCTTTGCCATTCCTCCAGAGAATGTCACGGCATGACCTTCTGCTATTCCCACATCAAAACCTCTCTCGGGCATCACGTTCATCAGCTTGTTCATAGAGCATCCCGTCGGCATCGCTGGAGTGACACCTACGATATTGGGGTTAGTAGCCGCAAGCTCCACTAACGTCTCGCCAAACACATCCTGATACTTCGGAGGCTGATTGCCCCCCACAGACATCTTGCGCTCTCCCGTCTCGGGGTCAAATTTTCCCGGGGCGTGCCATATCGTGGCGTGCTCTTCTGCCGGCTTAAATCCTTTGCCCTTGATGGTATGCAGATGCAGCAGCTTCGGGCCGGTCATGTCTTTCAGCTGCCTCAGTATCCTTACCAGCTCCTGGACATTGTGTCCGTCAACGGGGCCGAAGTAGCGGATGTTCATGCCCTCAAAGATGTTCTGCTGGTCTGACAGGGCTGACTTCACGGCATTCGAGAAACGTATCACCGCCTTCTTCCTTGCTTCATCCAGCATTCCGTGACGCCTCAGCCATTGTGCTGCCTTGTTGCGCCAGTGGTTATAGGACTCGTTGGTGCTGAGTGACAGCAGATACTGCTTCATTCCACCCACACTGCGGTCTATCGACATATTGTTGTCGTTCAGTATGATGAGCAGGTCATTGGGTGAAGATGACACATTGTTCAGCCCCTCAAAGGCCAGTCCGCCGCTCATGGAGCCGTCACCGATGACTGCCACCACCTTGCGCTTGCGTCCCTTCATCGCATCTGCCACAGCCATACCCAGTGCCGCCGAGATGCTATTGGAGGCATGTCCGCATGTGAACGTGTCATATTCACTCTCTGACGGACAGGGGAACGGATGCAAGCCGCCCATCTTACGGTTCGTACAGAACTTCTCACGCCGTCCCGTCAGGATCTTATGGCCGTAGGCCTGATGCCCCACGTCCCAGACTATCCTGTCCTCCGGCGTGTTAAATACATAATGGAGAGCCACCGTCAGCTCCGTCACACCCAGCGATGATGCCAGGTGTCCGGGATTGACAGACAGTTCCTTCACTATGTCGTCTCTTAACTCCGCACAAACATCCGCCAGAGCCTCCACAGGCAATTTGCGGAGGTCTGAGGGATATTGTATGTCGTTAAGATATTTGTATTCCGTCACTACTTTACGTTACCTACACTGATAAGATACTCTGCTATCTGCACAGCATTGAGCGCTGCACCCTTCTTTATCTGGTCTCCTGAGAGCCAGAAGGTCAGGCCGTTATCGTTAGCCAAGTCCTTGCGCACACGTCCTACATAGACGTCATCCTTGCCTGCCGTGTAGAGCGGCATCGGGTAAGGCAGGCCTTCCATCGTCTCCTTCGTTGGGTCAGGATTAGCCTTGGCACCCACCTTCTTCGGATCGTCAATGAGCGTCACACCCTTGGCATTGCGCAGAGCCTCCTGAGCAGCCTCTACGCTTATTGGCTCATCGGTCTCTATCCATACAGCCTCAGAGTGGGCACGGAGTGAAGAGATACGCACGCACATGGCGGAGCAACGGGCATCTGTGTGCATAATCTTGCGCGTCTCGTTAAACATCTTCATCTCCTCCTTCGTGTAGCCATTGTCCTGAAACACGTCAATCTGAGGTATCACGTTGTATGCCAGCTGATAAGCAAACTTATTCACCGTAGGCTGCTCATCGTTGGCCAGCTCCTTATACTGCTGCTTCAGCTCTGCCATAGCTGCCGCTCCGGCGCCAGATGCAGACTGATAGGAGGCAATGTGGATTCTGTTGATATGCGACAGCTTCTCTAATGGCTGCAGGCACACTACCATCATTATCGTCGTGCAGTTAGGATTGGCAATGATACCGCGTGGACGCTTCAGCGCATCCTCGGCATTACACTCAGGCACTACCAGGGGCACATCCTCGTCCATACGGAACGCGCTGGAGTTGTCTATCATCACGGCACCATACTTCGTGATGTCCTCGCAGAACTCCTTTGACGTACCGGCACCGGCTGAGGTGAAGGCGATATCCACGTCCTTGAAGTCATCGTTGTGCTGCAGAAGCTTCACCTCATACTCCTTACCGCGGAAGGTGTACTTAGTGCCTGCACTACGCTGAGAGCCAAACAATACTAATTCATCCAAAGGAAAGTTCCTTTCATCCAACACACGCAGGAACTCCTGTCCAACGGCGCCACTCGCGCCAACAATTGCTACTTTCATTTTTCTATTATTAAATTGAGTTTCTTTGCTATTTTATCAGGATTATGGTTGAAAACCCGCACCTGAAATGGTCACTTTTACGTTTTTAGGGCTATTACAAGGTGCAAAAGTACAAAAAAATGTTTATTTATTAGCACATATCGTTTTTTTTTTGCAATTTTGCAGAAATTTTTGTGATATTAGGCAACACTACTTCACGAAAAAGACAAACGCCACTCCACCCGAACAAGCCTTTTTGCTTCACGACACAACAGACAGACCTTGAGCAGCCTACCCATAACTAACCCCACGATGGTGTTCTTCACCGTACTCATCATTATACTCTTCGCTCCTATAGTGATGAGCAAGTTGCGTATTCCGCACATCATCGGAATGGTGCTCGCGGGTGTTGTTATCGGCCCATACGGGCTGAACATCCTGGAGCGCGACGCGAGCTTCGAGCTGTTCGGCAAGGTGGGACTGCTCTACATAATGTTCCTCGCAGGCCTTGAGACAGACATACAGAACCTGCGGCAGAACATGCGCCGGGTGGGCATTTTCGGACTTATGACCTTTCTTGTGCCGTTCGTCCTCATGTATATCGTATCCATTCAGATACTGCACTACAGTCCTATGGCATCTTTGCTGCTCAGCTGCATCATGTCCACCAACACCCTCATCGCCTATCCCATCGTGACGCGCTACGGACTGCAGCGCCATCAGGCATCCACCATATCCGTGGGAGCCACCATGCTCTCCCTCCTCATCTCGCTCATTGTCATAGCAGCCGTAGCCGGCTCATTCCAGCCTGCCACACCTCCATCATCCCTATTCCCTCACCCCTCATCCCTCACCGCTCTTCTCTCATCCCTCACCACCCCCTCATCCCCCTTCTATTGGGTGTTCTTTGCCCTGAAGTTCATCATCTACTGTATTGGATCCATTTATCTGATACCGATTGTAACGCGCTGGTTCCTGCGCCGTTACAGTGACTCCATAATGCAGTTCATTTTCATCCTCGCCACGATGTTCTTCAATGCTGCCGTATGTGAGTTGATAGGCATCGAGGGCATCTTCGGAGCATTCTTCAGCGGCCTCATCCTTAACCGCTACATCCCTACCCTCTCCCCCCTGATGAACCGCATAGAGTTCATTGGCAACGCCCTCTTCATCCCTTACTTCCTTATTGGAGTAGGAATGCTTATAGACCTCTCTCCCCTCATTGGCAATGGCTCCGCGCGAGAGACCTCCCTTATCTTCACCGTCCTCGTTATTGTCATCATCGGCACGGCGGGTAAAGCCCTTGCCGCTTATCTGGCATGCATCTCGCTGAAACTCCCATGGAAGGATGGTCACCTGATGTTCGGACTCACCTCCGCACATGCCGCAGCAGCCATAGCCATCGTGATGATTGGCATGCGACTGCCCATGCCTGACGGCACCTATCTAATCGGTGATGACACGCTGAACGGTGTGGTTATTATGATACTCTTCACCTGCATCATATCCACAATCGTGACAGACCATGCGGCCCGCAGCATAGCCCTTGACGACAAGGAGATGACCAAGCGCGACAACGACGGAGACGATGAGAAGATACTCGTACCGGTGAAATATCCTGAGACATGCCACACTCTCATTTCCCTCGCCGCAATGATGCGAAACCCGCAGTTAGAGCGTGGCTTGATAGCCCTCAATGTGGTCTATGACGATACCGATGCTGAGGTCAATCAGCAACGAGGACGCAGGCTCCTCGACGACGTCGTGAAGCAGGCTGCAGATATGGACGTGAAGGTACAGACGCAGGTTAGACTTGCCACTAATATAGGCAACGGTATCAAACACGCTTTCAAGGAGTTTGACTGTTCTGAAGTAATCTTTGGTGTACATATCCACGACAACTCCTCACGCGTCTTTTGGGGCGACTTTGCGCAGTCCGTCTTCAATGGACTCACACGTCAGATTACTATTGCCCGTTGCGTGCAGCCCCTCTCCACTCTGCGTGCCTTCCACGTGGCAGTTCCGTCGCGTGCAGAGTATGAGCCGGGGTTCCACAGATGGATAGAACGCCTGTCACGCATTGCCACTGCCCTGCAGACGCGCATCATCTTTCATGGCAGGGTGGAAAGTCTGGAGCTCATAGACCGTTACGTCACGGCACGACACAAGAGTCTGCGAGCCGAATACGTCTCTATGCCCAAATGGCACGGCGTTGTAGATTTGATGCAACAGGTATTGGAAGACGAGATGCTTGTAGTTGTAACAGCCCGTCAAGGCACGGTGTCCTACAAGGCGGCCCTGGAGCACCTGCCTGAAGAGCTCACGGAGTTCTACAAAGGCAGAAATCTTATGATAATCTTTCCCGACCAGTACGGTCCCGCTCCTGACACCATCACCTTTGCCACAACCCAGCACAAGGAGCAGCGCTCCGCTTATCAGGAGATGATAATCCTCTGGCACCGCCTCAAGCGCAGATGGCGCTCCAAGAAATGACGTTTGAAGGAAATTCCGTGTTTTTTTGAAAATAACAGGAATATAGCCTTGCGGCTTGTGTTTTTCGGACAGAAATTATCATAATTATCATAATTATCTCGCGCAGTTGGACTGTTCCGTAAGTAAAAATTATATTAATTATAATAAT
>DEKQ01000062.1:14458-19558 GCA_002353975.1 Prevotellaceae bacterium UBA2718 | reverse complement strand
ACACATGGTCCATGTCGGGCTGATGGAACTGTGTCTTCAGCTCGTCGGGAGTGCCGAGGGCCTTTATTTTGCCATCAACCATGATAGAGATACGGTCACAGTATTCGGCCTCATCCATATAGTGTGTGGTTACAAAGACAGTGATGCCTCGGGCAGCTGCATCGTATATCAACTCCCAAAACTGGCGGCGCGTGGCCGGGTCAACGCCACCTGTGGGTTCATCGAGAAACACTACGCCCGGCTCATGGAAGATGGAGACGGAGAACGCCAACTTCTGTTTCCATCCCAGAGGCAGCGATGACACGAGGTCATCCTTGTGGTCAATGAACCGGAGCTTCTCCAAAAGACGCTGCGTCTTAGCCTTTATCTCATCGTCCTTCATGCCGTATATACCTGCGAAAAGCCTTATGTTCTCGCTTACGGTGAGGTCTTCGTAGAGCGAGAAACGCTGCGACATGTAGCCGATGTGACGTTTTATCTGCTCATACTCCGTCCTGATGTCATATCCTACGACACGCCCCGTACCGCTTGTCGGCTGGTTCAGGCCTGTCAACATGTGCATGGCGGTGGTCTTGCCGGCACCGTTGGCACCAAGGAAACCGAAAATCTCACCGCGCTTCACGCTGAACGAGATGTCATCAACGGCATGGAACGAGCCGAAAGCCTTCACCAGATGCTCCACTTCGATGACATTCTCCTGGTCCTCCCGCTGCGATGTCTTCGCATTGTCCGCTCTTTCTATCCCCGGCGGATTAAAAACATCCCTGAATTGCTCAAGTATCACCTCTGGTGTCCCTATGCCTCTCACGCGTCCCTCGTCAAGGAATGCCACGCGATTGCAGCAGCGCACCTCGTCAAGATAAGGCGTGGAGGCAACGATGGTGATGCCTCGCTCGCGCAGCGTGCCCAGCATCTCCCAGAATTCCTTGCGGCTTACGGGGTCAACACCCGTCGTGGGTTCATCAAGGAAGAGCACACTGGGCGAGTGAACCAGCGCGCAACTCAGCGCCAGCTTCTGCTTCATGCCGCCAGAGAGCGCCCCCGCGCGGCGATCCTTGAACCGCTCTATCTGCGAGTAAATGGCCCTGATGCTGTCATAACCCTCCTCAACCGTCGTGCCAAAGAGCGTCGCAAAGAACTGCAGGTTCTCCTCCACCGTCAGGTCCTGATACAGCGAGAAGCGTCCCGGCATGTATCCTACCCTGCGGCGTATCTCTTTCATCTGCCTCACGGTGTCGAAGCCGTCAACGCTGGCAGTGCCCTTATCGGGCAACAGCAGCGTGCAGAGGATGCGGTAAAGCGATGTCTTGCCCGCTCCGTCAGGACCGATGATGCCAAACACCTCACCTTTCCCCACAGAGAACGACACATCTTGCAGCGCGTGCACCTTGCCGTAACTCTTGCTTACTCCGTTTACTTCTATAGCATTCATATTCTTCCCTAAAACTTCACTTCGCCGTACATGCCTATTTTGATGGCTCCGTCATTCTTCACAGCTATCTTAACGGCATAGACGAGGTCGGCTCGCTCATCGTCGGTCAGGATGGTTTTAGGCGTAAACTCAGAGCGGCTTGATATCCAGCTCACCGTCCCATCGTACTCCTTACGCTTTTTGTCGCCGAAGTCGGCAAACACCTTTACTTTCTGACCCACTCTCACTTGCTCTAACTGGCCAGAGGTAACGTATGCACGCAGATACATATTGCGTGTGTCGCCCATCTTGAAAAGAGCCTTGCCCATGGCTGCAAATTCGCCTTGCTCGGCGTACTTTTCAAGCACAGTTCCTGATATAGGAGCCACGATATGACACTTGCGCAGCTGGTCCCACAGCTGATTTTTCTGCACATCGACAGTGGAAAGCTGCGAGTTGAGCGTTGAGAGTTGGGTGTTGAGGGTTGACACCAGCGCGTCAAGCTGACGCTGCAGCACCTTCACCTGGTTGGTGGCATCGTCAAGCATCTTGCTGGGAGCAGCCCCGTCGCTTACCAGTTCCTGATAGCGTTTCTTCTCCGATTGCGCATTCTCCAGCTGCTGACGCGTGGCAGCTATCTGCTTCTCCAAGTCGGGTTTCTGGCTCTGATAGACCGTCTTCGTAGCGTCTGCCTGTCTCAGCTTCAGCCATATCTGCGTGGTGTCTGTCAGTCCTACCTCGCTGCCAGCCTCCACGTTGTCACCCTCCTCAAGTGCAAACCTGAGCAGCGTGCCGCTCTGTTCTGCCGATACCGTTACCTCCGTAGCCTCAAACGTACCTGTGGCATCAAACTCCTTCTCTTTGCTGCTGCATGCGACGAGACAAATCGCAAGCAAAATAATACTATACTTCTTCATGTTTTTTTTCTGTTATTATCGTCATGCCGTGCCGCCTGGCCGTGCCTTTGTCATTAATTATTTGTTGTGAACTTCAGTTCATATATCTCCTTCAGCATTTCAATCTCATGCATTGTCTGCCGCACGCGGGCCGTGTTCTCCGCGTTTATTTCCTTCACAAGGTCATTCACGTCTATGATGCCGTGAGACAGTTTCGACTCCGCAGCCTTGCGTACAGAGGAACGCAGCGCGATAATCTCCTCGTCATCCTTCATCATGGAGCGGTAGCGGGCAATGTTCTCGTTCTGTTGCATCTGCTCCATATTATTATTAAAAAGGAACACGCGACGGCTGGTCTCAGCCATATCTCGCTGCAGCTGTATCTTCGCTTTGTCGTTCTTGTGCGTGTATAGCGCGCCGATGTTCCATGAGAGACGTGCTCCTATCATGCCGTTCAGCGACCATTTGCGGCTCATCATGTCCTCAAACATATTGTATCCCGGGTATCCGTAAAAGCCTGAAGCGAAGACACTCAGCTTCGGCATCAGCGCCGCCTTGAGCGATTGCTCCCTCGCGTCAGCCAGGCGCAGCTGTGCATCTATGGCCCGCAGCTCGGGGCGCAGTCCTGATTGCTGCTGTGATGGAGTAGCAGACGGGGCAGGCTTCTCCACATTCTTCACCTCTATGCCGCAGAATGCGCTGAGCACCGCAGCCAGAGAGCGGCGCTGCGACTGCAGGTCTCCTGCCTGTTGCCTCACGTTCAGCCGCTCTGCCTTAACGCTCAGATAGTCACTCTCAGCAGCCGTACCGTGTTCAGACATAGCTTTCAGCTTACGCTCGTTGCTCTCCAATACCGTTTGCAGGTCGCCGTTCAGCCTTATCTGCTCGTCGAGCAGCAGGAGCCCGAAGTACATCTCGTTCACCCTGCGGCGCACCTGATACATCGTAACCTCTGTCTGGGCCTCGTCCACGGCACCCTGACGGCGAGCTATCTCTTTCTGACTGCTGATAGCCCCACCGTCATATACCACCTGACTCACGTCTATACCTACTTTATATTGGTCTTTCCTCAGCCCCTTCATGTCTATGCCCATAGAGGTATAGACACTCTTCAGCTGGTCGGGCCACGACACTACGTCACTCTGATAGGTGGCCTGTGCCGATGCCGACACCTGCGGCAGCCAGCCCTTCTGGATGTTCGCCACAGTCAGGTCGGTGGTGCGGCTGATGAGGTCATACTGCTGGATGAGCGGATAATTACGCTCAGCAGCTTGCTGACACTCCTCCAGGGTCTGTGCCATGCAGGGCGTTGCGCCTAATAATAATAAGGTGTAGATAATGGAAAAAAAACTTTGCAGTATCTTCTTCATGTATGTTTGTTTTAGAATCACGCTGCAAAGTTACGACTAATCCCTCATATTCCCGTTATCCTTTAATAGGAAGAAATGCTCTTTTTGTACTATTTGATGACAGAAAGAGCTCTGTTTTCTGCTTTTTTATTATCTTTGCACGCAGAACAGAAGTAAAAGGATATGGAGAAACAAGAACCCAAACTGATGAGCCTGTCAGAGATGCGCAACATCTTTGAGCCCCATCAACAGAAGTTTCGCGATGGCATCTTTATAAACGATGAGATGGCCATCCTGCGTGGCAACCCCGATATTTTCCGGCTTGTGATGAGACAGAAGCCGCCGTTCAGCATCAACGATTACCGCATGGGCATAGTCCTCAACGGTTGTGTTGACGCTAACATCAATCTGGTGGAGAAGCATGTAGAAGGCCCGTGCCTCATGTTCCTTGGGCCGGGCACCATCATCCATCCCAGGCATTTCAGCGATGACCTGGAGATATATGGCTTCGCTCTCTCCAATCGTTTCCCCATGCCTTTCACCGCCGAACAGATGCCTGCGGCGCTGAACGGACATGTGCGCGACTTCCAGTTGCCGGTATCTGAGGCCGACATCTCTACCGCCCTGCACATCATACATACGCTATGGCATGTGGTGCATCAGCCTGATTATAACCGTTTGCTTGTCAGTAACCTCGTGGCAGCGCAGATGCACCACTACGATGCGTTGTATCGTCAATATGTGGGACGGCAACAGGTGTCAAAGAGCCGTGAGCAGACCATCTTCGACCGCTTCATACAGCTTGTCAATCAACACGCCGTGAAGGAACACCAGATAGCCTTCTATGCCTCGCGGATGTGTATCACCGAACGCTATCTGGGCACCGTGATACGCCAAGCCAGCGGCGTCACGGCAAAGGAATGGATTGACCGTGCCGTCGTAAGCCGCATAAAAGTGGAGCTGCGGCACACGGACAAGTCGGTGGCCTCAATAAGCGATGAGATGAATTTCCCTAATCCTTCATTCTTCTCCAAATACTTCAAACGGCTCACACAGATGACTCCAAACGAATACAGAGAGTCTTAGGCAGAAGTTTCCGTCACGTGCGGAAAGAAATTCCGACACGTGCGGAAAAAAGTTCCGTAACGGTGCGGAAAAAGTTTCCGTAACGGTTCGGACTGTTATTATAGTGTGTATATAACGGTAAGAAAGCATTGTGATATGGCCCTCAAGCAAGCTGTTTCTTCATGTCGTCCATGAAGGGTGCTACATGCCAGAAGTATCGGCGGTAGCCCTCACACAAGTAGTTGAGGCCATACTCGCCGTCGGTGGTGACGAGGAAACGGTTCTTGGGACACTCCCCGTTGCACGCGAAGAGATACTCACACCTGCGGCATTGCGCCGGAAGTTGCTGCTTGAGCCGGGCGAAGCGTGACTGTTGCTC
>DEKQ01000062.1:9964-14404 GCA_002353975.1 Prevotellaceae bacterium UBA2718 | reverse complement strand
GGAAAAACAAAGTGGTCGCATGAATACACATCGCCGTTACTCTCTATTACGAGGACGTGTCCGCAGGCCTTGCCCATAGTGCAAACACCTGGGGGGACGCCGCACCAGTTGGCTAACGTGGCCTCAAAGAGCTGTACATAGACCTCGCCGACATCTTCCTTTACCCACTCGTCGAAGAGCCCGCAGAGGAAGTCGCCCCATTGTTTTGGCGTGACGGAGAGCGTGGTGACGGGTGAGTCAATGGGGTCCATGATGTGTGCCAGGGTGCGGCCATCATCGTGATGAACGGTACGCTCAACAATGGGAGCGAACTGTATGTACCGGCATCCTATATCCTTAAAGAAACGATAGAACTCCTTCGGGTGGTCAGCGTTTATGGCATTGACTACTGCCATCGCGTTCCATTCCACATTATGTTTCTGCAGCAGCTCTATCCCATGCATCACTTTGTGGAACGACGGTGCTCCTGCACGGTTCTTGCGGCAGGCATCATGCAGCTCCTGCGGCCCGTCGATGGATATGCCTACGAGCCATCCGTTGTCGTGAAAGAAGCGGCAATGCTCGTCTGTCAGCAGCGTGCCGTTGGTCTGAATGCAGTTGTCTATGGTGTGGCCGTTGGCATATCGTTGCTGGAGCTGCATGGCACGCTTGTAGAATGACAGGTCGCGCAGGAGGGGTTCGCCGCCGTGCCACGTGAAAAGAATCTCTTGTTGTGACTGTGATGCTATGTATTGGCTGACGAAACGCTCGAGCATGGCATCGCTCATAAACCTCACCCCCGTCCCCTCTCCGAAGGCGAGGGGAGAGCTGGAGGGAGACCGCGCGATGGAATCGCGTGGCACAAGAGAAGGGATGAGAGATGACTTTTCGAGGTAATAGCAGTAGTCGCACGCCAGATTACACATCGGGCCTGCGGGCTTTGCCATCACGTAAAGAGGGCGCGAATATGGGTTAAAACATGTACTATTTACCATGTACAATGTACAATTTTAACGAATTGAGAGTTGAGAATTATGATTACCAATAGACTTTAATTCTTCACTTTTCACTTTTCACTCTTCACTTCCGAATTCTCCCGGCAAGGGCCAGTTCGGGGTGGGCACATGCATACGCTGCATCTCCTCGTCAAAGGCCTTCACTATCTCAGGATAACGGTCAGCCAGATTGGTTGTCTCCTCTGGATCGTCCTTCAGGTTGTAAAGCTCCAACGGAGTATTGGGGCGTATGGTGACACACTTCCAGTCGCCTTTGCGTGCTGCACGTTGCTTGCCCGTAAACTCCCAGTAGAGCATACGGTTGTCGGTGTCCACCTGACCGCCATAGAACAGCGGCAGGATGTTGATGCCGTTAATATGCTGAGGCAGGTGCCCGGTTGCTCCCGTCAGAGCTGCAAGGGTGGGCATGATGTCGGGGAAATAGATGGTGTTCTCAAGGCTCTGCACGGGAACCTTGCCTGGCTGATTGACGATGAGCGGCACGCGTATGCCTCCCTCATAGAGCTGACCTTTACGTCCCTTGAAGCCTGCATTACAGTTCAGATCTTTTATGGGAGCCTGTATGGCCGCGCCATTGTCTGAGGCGAAGATGATGAGTGTGTTCTCACGCAGTCCCATTCGCTCCACCTCAGCGAGCAATCGGCCTATGGCAGCATCCATGTGGGTGATGAGTGAGGCATAGCGCTTAGTGTCGGGTGTCCATGTCTCCTGTCCGTCATACCATGCTGTCTGGTCAATGTTGTATGGCTCGTGCGGCGCGTCGAAGGCCAGATAGAGGAAGAAAGGATTCTCCTTGTTCCTCTTCACGAAGGCAATGGCGTCATTCACGCTCAGGTCATTATTATGTATGCTGTGCTTGCCATCGGCATTCTCCTTGATGTTTATGAGTGAGTCGCCATGGAAACGATAGTACGGATAATAATAAGGTGAGTTGCTGTGCACGGTGGAGATGGTCCATCCATAGAACTCGTCAAAGCCACGGTGATTGGGTGACGCTCCCTTGTCATAGCCATCCAGGTGCCATTTGTTAACCAGGCACGTGCGATATCCGGCTGCTGTCAGCACCGTTGCTATCGTAGTGTCCTCAGGCAGGAGGTTGGCACGGCGCACAATGGTAGTGTCGCCACGCGGATTGACCTTGACACCCTCGATGCCTCCAGCCTTGCACATATTGTCGCGAATGCGGGTGTTGCCGGTATTCTTGCCCGTCATCAGCGAGCAACGCGACGGGGAACTGATGCCGCTGCCGGCGTAACATTGGTTGAAGCGTGTGCCCGTGGCTGCCAGACGGTCTATGTTCGGGGTCTTAACGTACTTGCTGCCATAGCATGACAGGTCGCCGTAACCCATATCATCGGCAAGGATGAAGATGATATTAGGCCGCTCAGGCGTTGCTTTAGGTTGCTTCTCACTATTCTCTCCTGCCGTCAATGCATGCGGCATCATCATTCCGGCTGCAACAAGCCCACTGGTGTAGATGCGTTTCACTTTCAAATTATCAAATTAACAAATATAACAAATTATCAAATTAGCGAATTAGAATTATCAGATTGAGAATTGAAATATACGCAAGCATCTTATGAGGTTCTCCAGTAATCATAATTCTCAATTCTCAATTCTCAATTCTCAATTCTCAACTCTCAATTCTCAATTCTCAATTCTCAATTATTCCTGTATTCCAGGGGTGTGCAGCCAAAGTGTTGCTTGACGTACTTACCGAAGAACGATGGGTTTGGAAATCCCATCTGGTGACATATCTGCTTGATGCTGAGGTCTGTCTCCTTGAGATAGTAGCGTATGTCCTCAAGTACGCATTCCCTGATCCATTCATTGGCAGTCTTGCCTGAGTGCTTTTTGCAGATGACGGACAGGTATTTGGGCGAGATACACAGCTCATTGGCAAACGACTCCACGCTGCGTCGGCGCCTCTGCCCCGCATGCAGCAAGTCAAGGAACCGGTGGAAGTAGGAGTTGCTCGTATGTGCATCAGCCTGCTCATCAGCTACGTCGGGAGCCATCATCCGCATGGCTCCGCATAGCGCAAGTATGGCAGCACGCAGAAATGCCTGTATGACATCGGCGCGATAGGGTATGTCCGAGGGCTTGTTGATGCATTGTTGCAGGATGTCATATATGCCAGTATAGAATGGAAAATCCTCTTCTTTGAGGGTGATAACGTGCAGTTCGTGGATATACATCATCTCGTTCCACACGTGTATCTTTTCGCGCAGGAAGCTTTGGATGATGGAGTTGGAGAGAAAAACGACTCGGATATTAAAGTCTGGTGTAATCATCAGGTCGCTGATGATGACATTTGGTGGTATGATTCCAATTTGATTCTTCACTAATGTTATCTCTTTGCCATTCATCAGACCCTGTATCCTGCCGCTTGTACAAACGGCGATGGCACTCATGGAAACGCGGGCAGAGGTAATCTCGACAAACTGCTGGATACTGTCAACAATGACTATGTCGTTGTCAGAATATCCGATATTGATGTCCTTATTGTCTGCTAAGGATTGAAATGTAATCTCTTTTTGCTGCATCTGGTGTTCCTTTTTTGTTGCAATTCTGGCGCAAAGGTACTCAATTTTGGTGATATTGCGTGTTCTAAACGGAATAAAATATGCTCTTTTGTTCTGTGAGTTCTGATATTAACCATATTGCATACCTATCAGAACACGCCAAATAGCCAAAAAGTCACTACTTTTGCGCCCGAAATTATCTAAAGAACAATGAATAAGTATCTATTAGGACTGTTGGCTGTGACAATGATTTGCAGCTGTGGCAATCAGAAGAAGGATGTAGAGAAGGCCCCCATACGAGTGAAGACGGAGCTGGTCAATGCCTCAGATAGCGGCAGTGGCCAGACGTATGTGGGTATTGTTGAGGAACGCGAGGCGACGGCTGTCAGCTTCACTGGCATGGGCATCGTGAAGCGCGTCTTTGTCAGCGAGGGTCAGTCTGTCAGTCGCGGACAGTTATTGGCTGAGATGGATGACACGCAGGCTCGCAACCTGCTGAGTGGCGCTGAGGCTCAGATGACGCAGGCCAACGATGCGCTGAGCCGTTACAAGATGCTGTATGACAACGGGTCGCTGCCTGAGGTGCAGTGGGTAGAGATACAGAGCAAGGTGGCGCAGGCGAAGTCGCAGTTGGAAGTGGCGAAGAAGAACCTGGCAGACTGCCGCCTGGTGGCTCCCGTGAGCGGCATCGTAGGCAAGAAGATGGTTGGAGCGGGCGAGACGGCTTTACCCTCTCAGGCTGTGGTAACGATTCTTGACGTGAGCAGCGTGAAGGTGAAAGTGGCTGTGCCTGAAGCCGAAGTGAACGATATTGCTGCGGGCACGCCTACTGTCATAAGGGTGGATGCCATCAACCGCAGCTATGATGGCGGACAGATAGAGAAAGGTGTGGCGGCTGATGCCTTGACTCATACATACGA
>DEKQ01000062.1:0-9893 GCA_002353975.1 Prevotellaceae bacterium UBA2718 | reverse complement strand
CTGATACCCATAACGTCTGTCCAGAAGAATACGGACGGCAACTGCTTCGTATGGCTGGTTGGCAAAGACAGCACGGCACACAGGGCAACGGTAGGCATCGGTGACACAAAGGGCAACCGTGTCATAATCCAAACGGGTTTGGAGAACGGTCAGCGCATCGTTGTTGAAGGTTATCAGAAACTGAGTGAAGGAACTAAAGTGGTTTATTAGAAGACGACAGAGGGATGAGGGACGAGTGTCCCTGCGGAGCGCTCGGCACTTGTGACGCTTTGCGCAGCAAAGAACCGCAGGACACGGTTGCAGGGATAAGGGTTGAGGAATGAGGGTTGAAAGTTTACAGTTGAAAGTTTACAGTTATGAAAGAGAAGATGTCGTGGCTCCGCTGGCCTTTGGAGCACTACTCCATATCGCTCCTTATTATATTAATACTGTTCGTGATGGGCATCTACGGTATGTACGTTATGCCCAAGGACGAGTTTCCTCATGCCACTATCCGTCAGGGTGTCGTTGTGGCGGTCTATCCCGGTGCGACAACTGAGGAAGTGGAACAGCAGGTTGCGCGTCCGCTGGAGCGTTATCTGTTTACCTTTGGTGAGGTGAAACGCGCCAAGACTACCACCACTTCGCAGAACGGTATGTGCATTGCAATAGTGGAACTTAACGACGATGTGAACAATAAGGATGAGGTGTGGTCGAAGATCAAGCACGGCCTGAATACGTTCAAGTCATCGCTGCCGTCGGGTGTTCTCGCCGTCGTGGTGAATGATGACTTTGGCAACACTTCGGCATTGCTCATCGCCATAGAGAGCGGCCAACGCAGTTATCGCGAGCTGAAGGACTATAGTGACCGTTTGTCTGACCGTTTGCGCCGCATCCCGAGTGTGGCAAACGTAAAGCTGTTTGGCGAACAGAAAGAGCAGATTTCGCTCTATGTGGACCGTCAGCGGCTGCAGGCATACGGCATAGGTCAGCAGATGCTCTTCAGCCGTTTGCAGGCGCAGGGCATCACTACCATGAGCGGCAATATCAGCGACGAAGACCAGCAAGTGCCAATCCATGTCGAAGCGACGGAGAACAGTGTGGAGGAGATAGCAAACCAGATTATCTTCAGCGACCCCGCCAGCGGTAAGGTGACACGCGTAAGGGACGTGGCGCGGGTGGTAAGGGAATATGACACTGACAACAGCCGCATAGAACAGGACGGACATCCCTGCGTACTGCTGTCGATGGAGATGACGGCAGGCAATAACGTAGTGCAATATGGCAAGGATGTTGACAAGGTTCTTGACGAGTTCCGTGAGAACGAACTGCCCGATGATGTTACTATCACGCGTATTGCCGACAAGCCGAAGGTGGTGGCAATGAGTGTCAGCAGTTTCCTGCGCGACTTGCTCATCTCGATGGCTATCATCATTCTTGTGATGATGGTGCTGTTTCCCCTGCGCTCTGCCATTGTGGCGGCTATCACCATTCCGCTGAGCACGTTCGTGTCTGTTGCCATCATGTATATGGCAGACATTGAATTGAATATCGTCACGCTGGCAGGACTCATCGTGGTGCTGGGCATGATAGTGGATAATGCCATCGTAGTCATCGACGGCTATCTGGAGTATCTCGGCAAAGGCTACGAACCCAAGGAGGCTGCCGTAGAGAGTGCGCGGCAATACTTCATGCCTATGATGCTTGCCACTCTGTGCATCTGTGCCATCTTCTTCCCGTTCCTCCTCACCTTTACGGGTATGTTCCTGGACGCCCTTCAGGATTTCCCGTGGACGATAACCATAAACCTGATGGTGTCGCTTCTGCTGGCCGTCACGGTCATTCCGTTCCTCGAGGTGCTTATCATCAAGCCTGGAAAGGTGAGCACAGGTGGGAATGCCATAACCAAATGGGTGCAGACAACTTATGAAAAGACTTTGGACAAGACTTTCTGCCATCCGTGGCTCACGATGCTTATCGGCGTGGGACTCATCTTGCTTTCGCTGCTCATCATACCCACGCTGAAGATCCGACTCTTTCCATTGGCTGACCGTGACCAGTTTGCCATAGAGATATTCCTGCCCGAGGGCAAGGCGCTGGCAGAGACAGAGGCGGTTGCAGACAGTGTTTACAGTGTGCTGCGCCCCGATGAGCGGGTGACGGGCATCACGAGCTTCATCGGTTGTTCCTCTCCGCGTTTCATGGATGTCTATGCGCCCCAGATGGCGGGAAAGAACTTCGCACAGTTCATCGTCAACACCACGTCTGAGAAGACGACGCTCGAACTGCTCAGCGAATATCAGCCTCGTCTGAGTGAGGCGTTCCCCAATGCCTACGTGAAGTTCAAACGCCTTGACTATATGTCGGTGCCCGAACTGGAGTACCGCTTCTATGGCGATAATCTTGACTCGCTGCATGTAGTTGCTGAGCGGCTGATGGAGCGTATGCGTAAGATGCCCGAACTCGAGTGGGTGCACACCGACTACCTTCAGCCATATCCTATTATCAATGTGGAACTGGATCCTGTGACCTCTGCCCAGATGGGCATAACGCGTACTACGGCGGCATTGGCCCTGAGCGCAACGTCAAGTGACTTGCGCGTGGGACAGGTCTGGGAGGGAGATTATGAACTGCCCATCGTGGTAAAGGATGATAGTGACCTGACATATAGTGACATCCGGAACTTAGGCATTGCCACTCCTGCGAGTATGCTCTCCGGCGGGCTTAATGCCACAAATGCCACGGTGCCCCTGAGGCAGGTGGCCGACGTGAGCCCACGCTGGAGCGAGAGCCGCATCCTGCACCGTAGTGGCGAGCGTTGCATCACCGTCACGGCTCAGTTTGCAAATGGTGTCTATACGGGTCCGGTAGAACAGCGTATTGCTAAAATCATGCAGGAAGAGATTCCGCTGCCGCAGGGTGTGCGTGCCGAGGTGGGTGGAGAGATAGAATATGGCAACGAGGCACTGCCTCAGATATTCTGGGGTATTACCATCGCCATGCTGATTGTGTTCTTCTTCCTGCTGTTCAATTTCAAGAAGTATGGCATCACGCTGGTCTGCATGGTTGCCCTTGCCTTGATGATACCCGGTGCCCTCATCGGTCTTGGGCTGATGAACCGTGCACTGGGACTCACATCTATCTTCGGACTCATCACCTTGATGGGAATGATTATGCGTAACGAGATACTCATATTCGAACATGCCAATGATCTCTTGAGAAGTAAGAAGGCAGAGATTGCAGGTAAGACATTGACCCAAGCCGAGAGAGAAGCCTACAATGAAGCAGTGCGCCAGGCTGCCTACGATGCCGGCAAGCGCCGCATGGTGCCTATCTTCCTGACTACTGCTACGACGGCTGTCGGTGTGGTACCGATGATTATCGCGCAGTCATCGTTCTGGATGCCTGTGGGCGTAACCATCTTCGCCGGTGGAATAGGCTCGCTAATCCTTGTCGTCACCATGCTTCCGGTGGTTTATTGGAAGGTCAGTACCAAATAATGAAGAATGAAAAAATGAAGAAAGAAGAATCTCCTGCTGCATTATTTATGAAGAAATATATCCTCTTGTCCCTTTGTTTAATCACTTTGTCATCAGCCGCCCAAACCGGTAGTCCTACATCCCATCCCTCTGAGGGGCTTGGGGCGAGGCATTACACCCTCCAGCAGTTGAAGGATTCCGCTTGTCAGAACAACATCGCCATCCGCACTGCCCGCTACAACATTGAGTCTGCCAGTCGGCAGCGCAAGGAGGCTTTTACTAAATACTTCCCTAACGTCAGCGGCACCGGCCTGTGGTTCAATGCCAACAAGGGTATGGCTGAGACCACAGTCAATCCCACGGAGATGATTCCTGCGGAACTGGGGAACATGATGTCACAAGCCCTTCCCACAGAGGCTCTTATGGCACTTGCCAATCCCGTCAGCATCTCAATGATTAAGAACGGTACCATCGCCGGTATCACTGCCACGCAGCCCGTCTTTGCCGGTGGACAAATCATCAATGGCAACCGGCTGGCAAAAGTCGGGGAAGACGTGAGCCGGCTGCAGCTGCAACTCTCCGAAAACCAAGTGGAAAAGACAACGGAGCAGTACTTCTGGCAGCTTGCGTCGCTACAGGAGAAGATGAAGACCATCTCAGCTGTTGACGTGATGCTCGGCGACATACATAAAGATGTGGATGTGGCTGTACGTGCCGGCGTAGCCCTGCGCAACGACCTGCTGCAAGTGGAACTGCGCCGCAATGAGGTGGAGAGTCAGCGACTGAAGCTTCAAAACGGCATCAGCATAATCCGGCTGCTGATGGCGCAATACTGTGGACTCAGTGACACCTGCTTTGTGCTCAGTTACAATGATGCCGACGTGGTGGATATTCCATTGAAGCAAGACCACCAGCAGGCCTTGCTTGCCATACCCGAATACCAGCTGCTTGGCAAGCAGGTGGAAGCCGCCAACCTGCAGCGCAAGATGGAGATAGGCAAGCATCTGCCCACCGTAGCCGTCGGTGCAGGATACAACTACCACAACCTGCTGGACAAAGACCACTCCTTTGCCATGGTCTTTGCCACTGTTAGCGTGCCCGTTTCTGACTGGTGGGGCGGGTCACATGCCATCCAGCGCAAGAAGATAGCCTATCAGCAGGCACAGGAACAACTGGCCGACAATGCCCAGCTACTCACCATCCGTATGCAGAATGCCTGGAACGGCGTGGTGGAAGCGCAGCAGCAGCTGCAGATAGCCAAGCGCAGCATTGAGCAGTCAACCGAGAACCTCCGCCTGCACCGTGACTACTATCGTGCCGGAACATGCAGGATGTCCGACCTGCTTGAGGCCCAGATGCTCTATCAGCAGTCATGCGACAAGCACACCGACGCCTTCGCCCAACTGCAGAACAAGATACTCGAATACCGCCAGGCAACGGAGTGAATACTGAGAGTGGTGAGTCTCTGGGCCTTACCCCCATGCAGGTTACCTACATCAACCTACATTCACCCTACATCGACATGCAATGAAATACTCAACGCATAAACAGACGAGCGAAGATGACGAAATGTTGCATCTTCGCTCGTTTTTTATTACTTTTTATTAGAAACAATGAACGCCTTAATAATAGGACAAAAGTGATATTTGGCCTTCAAAATTAGCAAGAATTTGGGAGCAGGGAGGTCCGAGCTCGCGTATGACGCACGAGAGAGAAGGAATGCTTAATGTGTTGTGTGTCAGATAGTTAGTGTGTTTGGTGCGGAAAATAGAACATCACAGAGGGCATATCGGCCATGCGGACGGGGGTAAAAGACCTGCTATTAGGGCCTAATAGCATTGCGATTACAAGTTGTGGCACGTGCCTCGAGACCCTAAAAGACCTGCTATTACATCCGGATTTTGGTAAAACAACCTCGCAATTCCAAAATTTCTGTTCCATAATTCTGATTTCTTCAACTCGCGCCATTCTGGTTTTCATTTTTTAGTGGTAGATTTTTTATAGCACTTTTCGCGCATTACTGAGCGGCCCGGCTGCACAATCGTCATCACTCCGGGCATACTGGCGCACCGTTATTCATAATTCATAATGCATCGTTCATCATTCACAATGCATAGCATGCAATGAATGCAACTGGAGACAAATGATAAGAAAAAGCCCGATTTCCTTTTCATATTTCAGTCGTTTTTTGTAACTTTGTCGCGTAAACGGGAGCAGGGGAACTCTCTGCAGAGGTGACGATGGATATACACTACTCCCGATAAAGTAAAGACAATGAAGAAGATACTGCTTTTCGCCCTGGCTGCATTCTGCTGTTCCGCAGCCCTCGGTCAGACCCTTCGGTACAATCGTCCTGCCAGCTACTTTGAGGAGGCACTCGTCATAGGCAACGGCACCATGGGAGGCATCATCTATGGTGATACCCGCACCGACAGGATATCGCTCAACGACATCACGCTATGGACGGGCGAGCCGTGCAACATGACGGTGTTTGCGCCTGATGCTCACAAGGCCGTTCCCGACATCAGGGAGGCCCTGCGACAAGGTGACTACAAGCAGGCAGACCGCCTGCAAAGGCGCGTGCAGGGACACTTTACGCAGAACTACCAGCCCATGGGGCAGCTGCTGATAGAATACCTTGACACGCTGGGGCGCGTCGCCGACTATAGCCGGTGGCTCGATATAGGCAATGCCACGGCACACACACACTGGCAGCGTGACGGACACGCCTACGACGTGACCTACTTTGCCACCCATCCCGACTCGGCGCTGGTCGTGCGCATCACCACCGACAATCCCGCCGGACTGCACGCCCGCATATCGTTCACATCGCAGTTGCCCTGCCACATACAGACCGATGGTCAGGAGTTGCAGGCCGATGGGTATGCCGCCTACAGCTCGCTGCCCAGTTACCACAAGCGCGGAGAGGAGCACTTCAGCTATGACCCCAACCGCGGCATCCACTTCTGCACCGCCGTCAGAGCCGTGGGCGACAGTGTGCGTACCGACAGCACCTCGATTCTCATCGACGGCGATAGTGAGGTTACTATCTATGTAGTCTCAGCTACGTCGTTCAACGGATATGACAAAGACCCCGTGCGCGAGGGTAAGCCCTACAAAACCCTGGCAGCACAACGGATGAGGGGGCTGCTCTCTTCCTGCTATGATGAGCTGCTGAGCCGTCACGTGGCCGATTATCAGGGCATCTACAACCGCGTTCAGTTGACACTCGGAACACCACGCCAGGCAGACCAGAGACCCACCGACGAGCAGTTGCGCGAATACGTTGACGAGAGTGTATTCAATCCGCAGCTGGAAGCGCTGTACTTCCAGTATGGCCGCTATCTGCTCATCAGTTGCTCGCGCACGCCAAACGTGCCCGCCAACCTGCAGGGGCTGTGGAATGAGCGCATACTGCCGCCTTGGTCCTGCAACTATACTACGAACATCAATCTGCCGGAGAACTACTGGGCGGCAGAAACGGCTGCACTCCCCGAGATGCACCAGTCTCTCCTTACGTTCATGCAGGAGCTGCAAAAGTCGGGCGAACAGACGGCCAAGGCCTACTACGGAGTGGAGCAGGGATGGTGTCTGGCTCACAATACCGACATCTGGGCCATGACCTGCCCCGTAGGAATGAATACCGGTGACCCCTCATGGGCCAACTGGAACATGGGCGGCGCATGGCTGAGCACCCACATCTGGGAACACTATGCCTTCTCGCTCGACCGTGACTTCCTCAGCCGTTACTACCCTATACTGCGCGGAGCAGCAGAGTTCTGCATGGGATGGCTCGTGTCAACACGCGACATGGGAGTGGCAGGACGGGAATATCTCATCACCGCACCGGCCACATCGCCCGAGAATATCTATGTCAATGACAGTGGCTACCAAGGTAGCACATGCTATGGAGGCTTTGCCGACCTGGCCATGATACGCGAGTGTCTGGCCGATGCTGTGCAGGCCGCACGTGTGCTGGGCATAGACCGCGACTTTAGGAAGCAGGCGCAGCAGACACTCGCGAGGCTGCAGCCATATAAGATAGGACGCAAGGGAAACCTGCAGGAATGGTTCTACGACTGGGAAGACAAGGACCCGCACCACCGTCACCAGAGCCATCTGTTTGCCGTCTATCCGGGCCATCAGACCGATGACGGCATGAACCGAAAAGAGGACATCCTGCGTGCCGCATCAAGGACATTGGAACTGAAGGGCGACAAGACCACCGGGTGGAGCACCGGCTGGCGTGTGAACCTCTATGCCCGTCTGCACGATGCCCGAAACGCCTATCACATCTACCGTAAACTGCTCTCATACGTCAGTCCCGACGGCTATAAAGGTCCCGATGCACGGCGTGGAGGAGGTACATATCCCAACCTGCTCGATGCCCACTCGCCGTTTCAGATTGACGGCAACTTCGGAGGGTGTGCAGGCGTGATAGAGATGCTCATGCAGAGCCGTTACGACATAGACCGTAAGGGACGTCCCTCACTGGCCATTGACCTGCTGCCCGCACTGCCTGCCAATTGGAGCACAGGCAGCGTGAAGGGCATCCGTGCACGCGGAGCGGTGACGGTCGATATGACGTGGGAAGAAGGCGAAGTGAAAGCGCTCACACTTACTGCCGGGAAGCCTTGTGAAGTGAGCCTGATTATGTACTCGGGCAAAGGAAGCATAAAAAGAGACGTCAAACTGCAAGCGGGCGTAAAGTATCAGTATATGGTTGAGAAGTGAACAAAGTACGTACATACGTGGCAATAGACCTGAAGTCGTTTTACGCTTCGGTGGAGTGTGTGGACAGGGGACTTGACCCTCTGACCACTAACCTCGTGGTGGCCGATGTGAGCCGTACGGAGAAGACTATCTGCCTTGCCGTGTCGCCGTCATTGAAGGCGTATGGCATCGGAGGCAGGGCGAGGCTGTTTGAGGTCGTTCAGAAGGCAAGGGAATACGGGCTTGAGTATATTGCCGCGCCGCCGCGCATGGCGCATTACATTGAGGTGAGCACGCAGGTGTATAGTACTTACCTGAAGTATGTGTCGGCTGAGGATGTGCACGTCTATAGCATCGACGAGGTGTTTATAGACGTGACGGATTATCTGGCGACGTATGGCATTACGGCCCATGAGCTGGCGATGAAGATGATACGCGATGTGCTCAAGACCACAGGCATAACGGCTACGGCGGGCATAGGTACGAATATGTATCTGGCGAAGGTGGCGATGGACATCGTGGCGAAGCACATCCCCGCAGATGCCGACGGCGTGCGCATAGCTGAGCTGGACGAGAAGAGTTACCGCCGGCAGTTGTGGGACTATCGGCCCATAACGAAATTCTGGCGTGTGGGCAAAGGCGTAGCCAACAGATTGGCCCCGTATGGCATTGACACGATGGGGAAGATCGCGCGGATGTCAGAGGAGAACGAGGACTTTCTCTATAACCTCTTCGGCGTGAATGCCGAACTGCTCATTGACCATGCCTGGGGTTGGGAGCCGTGCACCATAGAACAGGTGAAGCAATACCGTCCGGAGGCGCATTCCTTCAGCAGCGGACAGGTGTTGCAGAGCCCCTATACGTGGGAGAAGGCGCGCGTGGTGGTGCAGGAGATGACCGATGCCGCGTGTCTTGACCTTGTCAGGAAGCGACTGGTGACTGACCAGATGGTGCTCACGATAGGCTATGATGCCGAGAGCCTGAGAGATCCGGAGATACGCGGTAAGTATAAGGGTGAGGTGAAAACCGATTATTATGGCAAGCTGGTGCCGAAACATGCCCATGGCACGGCCAACCTGCCCTGCAAGACATCATCGGCTGCCATGATAACCGAAGCCGTCATGAGCCTGTATGACCGTATAGTGAACCCCGTGCTGCTGATACGCCGCATCAATCTGACCACGAACCAAGTGGTGTATGAGGATGAAGTGAAAAAGGAGCAAGGTCCCCGGCAGCTGGACCTTTTCACTGACTACGAAGCCATAGAGCGTCAGCGCAAGGAGCAGGAAGAGGCGCTGGAGAAGGAGAGACGCATGCAAGAGGCACGGCTGGCGATAAAGCAACGGTTCGGGAAGAATGCCCTGCTGAAGGGACTGAACTTCCGCGACGGCGCAACGGCAAAAGAGCGTAACGCGCAGATAGGAGGCCACAAAGCGTGAGATGTACAATGTACCATGTACCATTTACAATTTACAATTTACAATTTGACAAACGATTACGATGACATAATAAACCACCCGCATCATGTGTCGAAGAAACATCCGCAGATGTCGATGATGGCGCGTGCTGCACAGTTTGCGCCTTTCGCTGCGCTGACGGGATATGATGCCGCCATTGACGATACAAAGCGAAAGGTGGAGCAGGAGTGGGAAGTGAAAAGTGAAGAGTGAAAAGTGAAGAGAGTAAAAATGCAAGCATTTCTCTTGCATATCTCAAGACTTA
>DEKQ01000101.1:12472-12724 GCA_002353975.1 Prevotellaceae bacterium UBA2718 | reverse complement strand
TGACGCCGATGTAGTCAGGATAGATGGCCGGCTGTGACGTCTCCTGGCGGGCGTCGCTGACGGTTTCGGGGCCGCAGGCGGCTAAAAGGAGCAGAAAGAGGACGGTGACAAGTGGTAAGTTATGCTTTCTCATGGCTTCTGGATTTTTTGTAATAGATTGGTGTAACCGTCGCGGTCGCCGGTCAGCATATAGTAGGCCACTAAGTATTGGAAAGCCAGACGGTTGTCGGTATTGCTGAAATAGAGGCGTTC
>DEKQ01000101.1:710-12446 GCA_002353975.1 Prevotellaceae bacterium UBA2718 | reverse complement strand
CATGTCGGCGGTCACATGGTCGCCGAAGTAGAAGTCTTCTTTATAGTCCATCTGGCGCAGCCGCCCATATTCGGGGTGCTTGTCAATAGCCGCTTCGTCGCCTAAAAGGGGCAGCGTCTCGTTGGCCCAAGCGCGGTAGAAGAGGGTCTTCTGCAGGGCCGCGAGATACTTGCGGGCCACCGCGTAGTCGCCTTGAATCAGGTAGGTCTGGGCCAGCCGCTTGTAGCAGCGGCCACTCTTCTGGAAGTCGAGGATGGCCTCCTGCGCCTCGAAGACCGTGCGCTGGGCCACCGCGACCATGCCTAACTGATAGAAAGCCTCAGCCGTAGGCAGCGGACTGGTGGCGTCGGTGCCCACGTCGGGCAACAGACCTAACAGGCCGTTCTGGTTGTAGTCGAACAGGTGGTCGACGAGCTGGCCGTGCATGGCGAGGGCCAGGTTCTGCACCGTCACGCCAATCTGGTTGTTAGGCTTCTCGCGGTTGATGGTCTCAAGTATTCGGTTCCACTGCTGGAAGCGGGCCATGAAGTCGTAGCCCATCACCCGCTCGGCCTTCATGTTGGCGTTTTTCCAGACGAGCACGCCCATGACGAGGAAAAGTAAGCCCGACAAGCCCCATCCCCAGCCCCTCCCTCTTAGGGAGGGGAGCGATGTGCTAACAGCATGGGCAATCAGCGGAAGGAGGATGGCCGAGAGCCACGCCGCATAAAGCAGCCAGGGCACGACCTCAGGGTAGCGATGGTAATGGCTGCCTGTCAAGGCGGGTCCCACCATCCAATATACGAGGGGCAATGCGACTATCGCCAGGATGCGCTGCGCCCAGCCCTTTGACAGCCGGAGCACGCCCCAAGCGGCGAGCAGCGTGAGCAGCACGGCCCAGACGCCGCCCAGCAGCGCATTCTCGTCGAGCAGGAAGAGCCAGAGCAGCAGCGAGGGCACGAAGCTCAGGCCATAGAGCAATTGAAAATTGAAAATTGAAAATTGAAAATTGAGTAAGCGGAACGTCAGCAGCTGAACTGCCACGAGCAGGACCGCAATGATTGCCGCCCCCACCCAGGCGTAAAGGAAGAACTGGGTGCAGAAGCGGCCCAGCAGGTCGGCCACGCCGCCCGGCCGTTTGACGATGTCCCACACGTAGTTGCCGTCGAACAGGAACAGCTGGAACTGCTCCTGGTAATGCAGATGGTGGGGATAGGCCAACCCGAAGAAGAGCAGGACGGCCAGCCCGAAGAGGAGCGTATATAGTAGATGTAAATTCCTCATAGCAGATAACAAGTCTTTTCAAGCTGCAAAGGTACAAAGAATTTCCGACATTCTATCAATTTTGCCTCCTTTTTCTTTATATCAGACGAAACAAATCCTGCACTTCCTGCACTGACCACTGACTGTCAGACAGTTACAGACCAGAAACGACACTTGATCCTGCACTGAGGCCGTACGTTTTCCTGCACTGCCTTTTCTGCCGACAAAACGGGCCCGACGGTCAGGTCAGAGAGCCACTTTCAGGGGTTTCGAGGCTTGAAAATCAATTTTTCATGGCCGGAAAATCCGGCAGTCACGTTTTGACAGGATTCCGTGACTGGATTTTTGAAAGATATTTACGTTCGGCACCCCAGTTGGGGGCTGTCAGTGCAGGAACCGATAGGCTTTCAGTGCAGGAAAACGAGCCGTTTCTGCAACATAACCCACTGATACTCAGCGGTCAGTGCAGGAAGTGCAGGAAAAAATCCGTCATTTGAATACGCGGCTGAACTCACTGACACTAATCCGGACAGGTTCGACCATGAACTCCGGACGGTTGTAGCTTTTCAGGCGGTACGTGTTCTGCTCGGGGTCTTCCTGCGGCAGCATGAATGCCTTCTCGGCCTTGCCATTGTTGAAATAGGAGATATAGACACGGCTGTAGTTTCCATCGTCACGACGGCTGGCACACATAATCCAACGCCCGCTGCTCGACCAAGTCGGGTAGCTCTCGGCCCTGCCCTGACAGTTGAGGCCGGAAAGGTCGAGGGGCGAAGGGTCGCCCTCGCCGAGTGGAAGACATACGATGTCGGCATCGTGGTGCCAGATGTGGAAACAGCCGTACTGCCCTTCGGCAAAGAGCAGGCAGCGCCCGTCGGGACTGATGCGCGGCAAGGTTGCACTCTTGTCATGCGAGGCGGCATCGTAGACGAGTTCCTCGTCGCCAAAGTTGTGGGTTGCCACGTCGAACGGCCGGCGGTAGATGTTGTACTGCACTTTCTTATAGGTAGACCGGATGTCCTTGCCGAGCAATTCTTCTGGCAGCGGCACCGACTTGCAGTAATAGAGGAACCGGCCGTCGGGCGACCAAGTGGGAAACACCTCAAGAAGGTCCGGGTCGTTGCTGACGATGCTGACGGAGTCGGTCGTCACATCATAGAGAATCAGGTCGCTGGCTTCGTCGAACACCTCCACCTTGTTGGGGTGCGAGGTGTGGAACACCTGATGCGTCTGATTGGTGGAGAAAGCAATGAGCCGGGCTGAGGGATGCCACGCCGGATAGACACCTGCCGAGATGGTGTTGTCGCGCTTGAGGTCGACCTTGCTTACTTTGCCGTCGTTCACGATGACGGTTCCACCGCGTGTCACCCGGGCATGGAAGAGCATGTTGTCGGTCTTGTAGTTCTGATAGCTATGGCAGTTGATGCACTGCCCTTTTGGGTCGTCGCAGGAGACCTTGTTATTGAAAATCTGTGTCTCTTCAAACGAGGTGAGGTTGCGCTGGGCAATCTCCATATAGTCGTACACGATATACGAGGGCTCGATAAGCCGGTACGACAGATACTCGTCGATGGGCTCCTTGGCCACATGTATCTCAAACGGACGGAACGCGAGCCAGCCGCCATCCTTCTTGCCCCACACCTCAACTTTCACGCTGCTGCCCTTCGAGGCAGCGAGCATGGCGTGCCACTGCTCCACGGGGATTTGCACTTTCACGCCATCGCCGAACGTCTGCTGCTGTCCGTCTGAGGTTGTGAGACGGGCCACGCACGCCTCATACTCGCCGGCCGGGAGCATGAAGTTGAGCGGCGCAATGTTACAGGGCACGGTGACATTACAATAGTCGGGGAAGATGGCTGGCAAAGCATTGACCTTCTCTGACGAAGAAGGCACGTCGGGGTGGCTCGCACACGACGACAACAGCAGCAAGGCGGCTGCCAGCCATTTCAGTTTCAATCCTATCATCATATCTGCATCAATAAATTCTTCGCGAGAAGATGTTGTAATACCAATAGGTGCCGCCCCACTCCGGGCGCATCTCCTCACCAATCTTTTCAAGATTCTCGCCTGGTTTCACCTTGCCTTCAAGTGCCTTCCAGAACTGCTTGTAGCGGTCGTAGACGGGCTGCTCGACGGGTAACATCATCCGCTTCTCCTCAGGGGCCTTGTCCATATACATGATATAAGCCTCCTGAGCATGTAGCGGGAACCCCTCGTTCATGTGCGACTTCACATAGTTGCGCAACGACGACCAGAATCGGCGGGAATCGCGGCGGAGCATGGCATAGAAAAGGGCCTGCTCGGCCACCACCTGATTGACACTGTCGGACATCAGACTGAAGCGGTCGACGATATAACGCTCGCAGTCGTTCTCAACACCATTGATGGCGTCGACACCTGACTGCTGCAACGTGCTTACCGACTTCGACACGGGGGCAGGTTGCCAGTTGCCATAATACAGGTGACGGTGCAGCTGGGCGGTGTATCGCCCTGCCACCTCATTTTCTCCCGTGGCCGCTGCACAGCGTGAGAGCAACTTCAGGTAGAATGGCGAGAAGCCCGTGGCGACAGCATTCTCAAAGCACAGGCGGATGGCATAGCCCATCTGGCCATAGTTGTAATAGACCAAGGGGGACGCTATGTTCAGCAGACTGATGTGGAGCGAATCGGGGTTCGTGAGCGGATATTCCTCGTTGCCTGAAAGGAAGGAACGTTCCAGAAGTCCACCCTCATTCATCAAGGCAATGTTCTTTAGCATGACCATCGTACCGGTAGGCCGCGCCGATTCGCCGACGACCTGAAGCACGTGGTGCCAGTCGTCGTTTTCGGCATAGCGTATCATGCGCATCTCGCTGAAGTAGTTCTTGTCGGTGAACATCAGCGACATGGTGAAAGCGACACCGGCAACGGTACATAGCACCGGCACAAACCACTTGTCAAAATACCGGCCGCAGAGGGAAATTAACACGGTGACGCCGCCAAGCACCCAGAACGGGACGGAAAGATGCTCGCCCGACTCGACCGGCGTTATGAAGCGGGGGAAGCCCGCCAGGAAGACCTCGTCGGGATTCAGACTTGAATAAAGCGCAGCGCGCCAGATACTGGCCGTGAAGACAAGCAGTACAAGGGCTGCCAGCTCGCGCCACGACGGTTTGCCACTCAAGGCCAGGCACAGGATGAAAAGCAGACCAAACCACCCAAGCAACGGGTAAAGGCAAGCAGCCAGAAGATAGAAAGCGAGGTGCCAACGGCGCGGCGTGCAGCGTGCTGCCCACAAAAGCAGCAGCATGGCAAGATAGCCTACCGACTGTGAGAACCAATAACCCTTAATGGAAAAGATATAAATCCAGTAGCCAAGGTCGACGACCGACGTCAGCAGACAGGCTATGGGCAGGAGCATCAGGGCTGAAGCGGCCCCACGTAGGCGGAAAGCCTTGACACCGGCGAAAAAGGTAATGGCCCAAATAACTGACAGTACGCCGGCACCTACGGCTGGCTGACAGAACAACTGCGTGAGCCAGGCGCCAACATATAGCATCAGACCAAAGGGCTTTGACATGAGCGTATGGAAAAAAGACACGCCGTAAATGAGTTCCGAACGGTCGTGAGCCGTATAGAGCACCTCTTGATTGATATACAACACGTAAACGGCCAATGACACGAAAGCCAACAGGCAGACAGGCAACACGACCGACGACACGATGTTTCTTGTAGTCTTTTCCATACAGATAAAAGGTATAAAGGGCTGACCCGTTTTCAAACAGGTCAGCCCATTGCGGATTATACAAGCAAGGAACGATTATTCCTCATAGTAAACACTTGTGAACGTTGCATTACCGTTGGTAATCAAGAGGTTGAGGTCGCGACCTTCGCCACCGTTACCCTTGGCGCACTCCTTGGCAATCTGCTCGGTGATCTGTACCTCCCACTTCATGCCCGGCGTGAGGGGGATGTTGTCGGCATAGGTAGAACTCCACCAGCCGTTCATAATGCGAGCCGTACAACCGGCGCTGGCATCCTTGACGTCAACGACGAGGGTCTTCAGACCGAAGTAGATGTCGTCGGAAAGCGTCGGGAAGTTCTGACCTTCGCTGTCGCTGAAACGCAGGGGAGCTGCATCCCATCCGTTAGCAGTGAACTCGCCTTCCCACAGCGTGTACTTGGTCAGCGGGTCGGTGATTTCCTGGCAGACGATCTCGGCACTGTCCTTCAGCTCAAAGCCATCGGCACAGATGGCTGTAAGATACACCTTGTACGTGCCAAGCTTCATCTTCTTCTTGGCGAAATTGCCAATGAACTCCTTGTCGCCTATCTTCCACTTTGCGTTGACGGGAGCAGAGGTCGAGCAGGAGATGACGTTTCCGTTCTGACCGCTTGTTGCCTTGTCGACAGTGATGGTGGTCTTCGCCTTGAGCTCTTCTGCGGTGATATGTCCGCCATTGCCGATATCCTCATGGACAGGGTCGCAGGCAGCGAACGCACATGCTGCGGCAAAAAACAAAAATATCTTTTTCATATTCATTCCTTTCTAAAATTAATAAAGTACTTTATATTGTGTCTCAGCATCGGCAGCATCCCAGCCGGGGTTCTGCTTGAGTTTTCCATTCTTTACAGTAATCTCAGTCTGAGGCTTAGACAAGAAACCGTTAGTGTCCTTATAACGCTTGGTCCAAGAGCAAGTCATGTGCTCCATCGTACGCTTGTTGGACTTGTCGCCCAAGCAAACAATCTGCTTGCCGCGCTGAGCCTGAAGAGCATTAGGAGCATACTCGCTGATTGAGCAATCCTTGCCCGTCCAACGGCGCATATCGTTGAATCGAAGTCCCTCGAAGGCAAACTCCCAGCGGCGCTCGTTCTGCACGGCAGTCAGTGAGTATGCAGTCTCGGGAACACCGGCACGACGCTGAACCTGATTCATATAAGAAGCATCGCCCGTGAGCTCGGTCAACATCAACAGCACGTCGGCATAACGCATCAGGTAGAAGTCCTCGAAGTGGTCGCCCTGCATCTCATTACCAAGTGAGCTGCTGGAGTAGCCTTCACACCTATCCCACCATGTCATGTTGTTGGCACTGCATGCGTCGAGGTTCACCTCAGCGTACTTCTTGACAGAATAGCCAGACTCCTCGCAGTCGTCCTTCTCGTAGGTATAGTTAGCCAGCTCATTATCGAGGTCGATCAATGAAGCCCTCTTACGCAAGTCAGTATATTCCTTACCTGCGCCGAGACTACGCTCAGCCTCGGTCCAGTCGTCCCAGATATTGCATGAGGGAGTACCCTGGCCCCATCCCTGGTTGAACGGATAGGTGTTGTTGCGGTCGCCATTCTGGTTAGAAGCACCATTACGGAGACCCCAGAACACTGAGATGTAATTGGAGTACATACGCTGGGCATTATAGTTTCCACTGATGTTCCAGCTTGAGGCATTCATAAACTGAATCTGGAAGAGTTCCTCGGTGTTGCCGTTACCCATGCCGGGCTGGTCGAAGCAGTTCTTCTTTTTCATGTCCTTGATGAATTCATAAGTGTGACCTGTGCGGATTGTATCCAGTCTTTCAATCTTCTTGTCAGAAGTCCATACAGTATCTACACGTACGATACCACCACCATCCTGTGTCTCTTGCCAAAGCAGGCTGTTAGAGTACTGCCACAGTGAACGGTAGTCCTCACAAAGCATGTAACCACCATTGTCAACGATGTCCTTCAGACCGTCAACAACATCAGACTGAGAAAGAGATGCTGCATCGCAACCCTCCTGCTCTACAAGGTCAATGGCAGGAGCGCCATTCTTAAGTTCTCCAACACCCTTGTAGAAGCCTGCCCAGAACATATATGCACGGGCGATGAAAGCCTCGGCAACATACTTGTTAGCATGACCATCACCATGTCCACGAGTGGTACCCATGAGGTTCTTTCCTGAAACCATGTCAGAAAGAATCTGCGGGAAGATTTTCGTTTCAGCGTCAGCCTGCTCTTCCATCTCGGCGGTAACGACTGAAGAAGTAATCAAAGGCACGTCGCCAAACAACTGGGTGAGCCAGAGGTAATAAAGACCGCGCATGAAGTAAGCCTCACCAAGAAGCTGGTCGCGCAGAGACTTCTGGTCGGACTTCCAGGGCACATTGTCGATTGTCTCAATTGTAGTAGTGGCACGGGCAATACCTCCATAGAGAAGCTCGTAAGGCTTTGCATACTGATTAACACTCATCTCTACAAGATGGTGGAGCGACTTAACCTTATTGTCCTGCAGACCACCACTACCGTAGCAGTCGTCTGACATAATCTCCCACCAGTAGAAAATGTTCTGGTTATCAGAGTCACCGCCACCCATGGTATTCATGATAGCATAGGTTGCTGAAAGTTCAGATTCAACATCTGCTACCTTTCCTGGGAAGACAGCGTCAGTAACCTCTGTCTTACGAGGATCAGTATCCAACATGTCGTTGCAAGATGTGAACATTGTTGCTGCAGACAGAACAGCCAACGACGATAAAATATATTTTTTCATAATTGTCTAAAATCTATTATCAATTAAAACTTGATACTTGCACCTACCAAATATGTACGCGATGGCGGATAGAGACCCAGGTCAACACCAGAAGCCCATGTTACGTCACCACCTGCCGAGCCCACTTCAGGATCAAGACCGGTGTAACCAGTGAATGTGCAAAGGTTCTGAGCCTGAACATAGAGACGGAGCTGCTGGAACGGGCAATTCTTCCAAACGCTCTTGAAGTCGTAACCGAGCGTCACGGTCTTAATCTTGAAATAGTCAGCATCTTCCATATAACGTATAGAGTTCCAAATTGAGTTCTGATGACCGGTTGCTGACATACGTGGCTGGAAGTTGGATGTGCCGTCACCATACCAACGGTTCAAGATCGTCGTGTCGTAGTTCTGGTAAGCGGCGTCGCCATAAGAACGGTAAGAACGCATGACTTGCATTCCAAATGCACCTGCACCATTAACTGCGAAGTCGAAGCCTCTCCATGCCAAGCCAAGGTTAACACCCAGCATCACATCGGGATTGGGATTACCTATCTCATGACGGTCGCAGATATCATTGCCCTCTGCATCGAATGACTCAGCGTAAGTAATCACGCCATCACCATTCCAATCGTCCCAGATGCAGTCGCCAGGCATTGCATTGTCGAGGACGGCCTTGCCGGCTGCACGAGCATCGTTAATCTGCTGCTGGTTCTGCCAGATGCCGCTGTAGGACATGCCATAGAAGTAGCCGATAGGATGACCTTCCTCGAAACGTGAGATATATTCTGTTCCCTGCGAAAGGATACCGCCATTACCGTTAATGTAGTGGTTCAGGTTGTTAACGCGAATGACCTCGTTCTTATTGGTAGCAAAGTTCACACCAACGTTATAGCGGAAATCACTGCCAATCTTGTCGTTCCACGTCAAAGCAAGCTCAATACCCGTATTACGGATGTCACCACCGTTGATGTAAGGAGGCTCCTTACCTTGGTCATACTGAGGATCCCCAATAATAATCAAGTCTTTTGTAGTCTTCCGATACCAGTCGAAGTTTACGCCAAGACGGCTGTTGAGGAAACGGGCATCGAAACCGAGGTCAAGCTGCTCTGAAGTCTCCCATGTAAGGTCGGGGTTAGGAACATTCTTTGCATACGCACCGGGATTGGGAGTTCCTGCAACAGATGTTGCCAAATCTGAACCGAACTTGTAGCCACCCACGCTTGACATAACGATAGGAGAGATATACTGATACTTTGCCACGTTACAGTTACCATTCTGACCCCAAGATGCGCGGATCTTGAAGAAGTCCATCCAGCTCTTGGTCGACTCCATGAATTTCTCGTTGGAAACAACCCAACCAGCAGATGCTGAGGGGAACCATCCCCAGCGCTTACCGTCGGCGAAATGGCTTGAGCCATCAGTACGTAAAGTTAAGGTAGCCATATAGGTCTCGTTCCAGTCCCAAGATACACGACCGAACCAAGAAGCGAGATAGTCTTCATCGTTTGGACTACCAGTCAGAGTAGCGTCGGTAGCATTTTCGAGAAGGAAGTTAGAAAGCCATGCAGAATCCCAATCTCTTAAAGAAGCGAGCTGCTGTCCATAGGCAACCTTGTTGCTTCCACCGAGGTTGGTACTCCATGCTGTACTCTCGTAGCTCTGACCTAACATAGCAGTAATGCTATGACCGTTGAAAACAGGTAAGTCATAGGTAAGAGTGTTGAAGATAGACCAGTTGGTGTTAAACCAAGTGCTCTGGCTCATGCTATAGAAACTACCATGAGTTGGCTGAGAGTTTTCGTTACGTGGTGTGTCGAAGTTACGGTATGCACCTGAGCCCCAGTTGTAGTTGAACTGTGTGCGCCACTTCAGATTCTTAATAGGCTGGATAACAACGAATGCTGTAGCAGCAGCATTGATGTTGCGGCTCTCTGCCATAGAGTTGAATCCACCCTTAGAAAGGTTCTCCCAAGGATGAACGAACATAGCGCCAAGCCATCCCTTACCGTTGGTAACTTCGCCATCAGGAGTCTGATATTCGTAACTATTGCCATTAGCATCAAACTGTGGCAGGAGCGGATTGGCCTGCATCAGACTGTGGATGTAGCTCCAGTACATTCCGTCCTCAGCGAGGTCGTGGCTCTTGTTATAGCCGATAGAGATGTTCTCACCGATGGTGATAGCGTCGAAGTCCTTAACTCTCAAGAGCACATGGTCGCTGTTGATGCGAATAGTGTGACGTTTGTAGTAAGAAGCCATGTCAGCACCCATAATACCCTCGTTGCTGGTGAAGGTGTAAGAACCCATGAACTTTGAACGGTCAGAACCACCGGTCAATGTTACAGAGTGATTCTGCTGAACAGCGTTCTTGTTCTTGAATACATCCCACCAGTCGGTACCTTGCCAACCATTAGCAACTCTCTCAAGGATGTCAGCAGGAACAGAGTTTGCCCAATCCATCTTTGTGCCATTTTTATTAAATTCATACTCGTCCATGATGGTCATGTACTGCTTAGCATTAAGAAGCTGTGGACGCTTGTAAACGTTAGACCAACCCATAGCGCCGTTGTAGGTGATTTCTACCTTACCAGCCTTACCCTGCTTTGTAGTAACGAGGATAACGCCGTTGGCAGCACGGGCACCATAGATGGCTGCAGAAGCAGCGTCTTTCAGCACGTCGATGCTCTCGATATCAGCGGGGTTGATGCCGTCGAGGCTTCCAACCACACCGTCGATAACGTACAATGGAGTAGTGTCACCATTGGTACCTTTACCACGGATGACCACATTGAATCCCTTACCAGGCTGCGAAGAAGACTGTGTGATGGTCACACCCGGAGTGCTTGACTGCATTGCCTCGAGTGCGTTGGTGGTGTTCAGCTTGGCGATTTCATCACCCTTTACCTGAACGGTAGCACCTGTAACCAACTTTTTCTTCATCGTACCGTAACCGATAACAACCACATCGTTCAGCGTATTGGTGTCCTCGCTGAGGGTGATGTTGATGTTACTGCGGCCAGAAACTGGCACTGATTGAGAAACGTAGCCTACATAGGAAATGTTCAATGTAGCATTAGAGCCTGCCTGAACGCTGAAATTACCGTCCATGTCAGTCACCGTACCATCATTGCTTCCCTGTACTCTGACTGTCGCACCAATTACTGGTTCGCCAGCCTCATCAGTCACTGTTCCGCGTACAACGCTCTGAGCGGCTATTCCCAATGGGAACAGACACAGCAAAAACAGCGACATCAAGAAAGTTTTTAAAGGTCTTGAATTACTCATGTTTTGTTAAGTTAATGAAAGGTTATTAAAAAATGATATTATAAAATTTGGTTATTTCTATGTTTCTTCTTCAATAGGTTTACAACAATTACAATTGATGCTAAGACCGCTGCAAAGTTAGATATTATATTATAAATGGTGTTTACGCAGCATTACAAAGTTTTTACGCCATGTAACATTATTGCCTGAAACAGGCCCCAAACTCCACTGCAGACGACATCCAACTTGCTAAAGCATATCACACAGTTGCTTGAATAACTGACTGCTCTTTTCGATTACATTATAAATGTTTTCATCAGGTCTGGGCCAATTGCCCATCAGCATCATATTCAATCATACCACTTGCTAATTCGGGGCAAAATTACAAAAGTATTTGATAACTTCCAAACATTTCGGCAACTTTTTGAAAAAAATGAGAACAATTGTAAACGAAACTAAAAAGAAAAGGCGCATCTCCCGACGCGCCTGAACTCTAAAAATGAAAAAACTAACTGCTAATAACTAATACTTAACTATTGTAACCTTAAAAATGCGTATTGTATGTTTGCTATGTCTGGTTCGTGCCAAACTAACTAAAACTCTTTGCAATATTTTCACGGTGCAAAGTTAAGAAGATATTTCATACGTGTCAAGTAATTTAGTTTCATAAACTTTGTGATATGTTGCAAGAAAAGAATAAGATACCATAATTGCATCATTTTTTACCCTGCCTCTTTCTGA
>DEKQ01000101.1:0-702 GCA_002353975.1 Prevotellaceae bacterium UBA2718 | reverse complement strand
CTCTTTGTTTTTTCTATATGCAAATTTGTTTTTATGTATCAAAGTGATTTTTTTTCGTTGTAAACAACAGGCAGAGTGTTTACAGTTAAAAAATAATTCGTATATTTGTATCGATTTCAGCAATATCAAACACATGTAATCTATTTACCTATTATTATTAATAATGTATAAGTACAATCTAAAAAAAGCATTTCTTGCCATCGCTATTGTCATGGCAACGTCGTGGTCCACTGCCGCAGCGCAGCCGAAGGACTACTTCTCGAAACCAGCAAGTGCCACATCAACACCCGACGACAAGGGTTTCATAAGGCGCTGGATGTTACTTGAACCAATCGTGAAGGAGAATCGCACGAACATCGTCTTCACCGACAGTTATCTGCGCGACGCTTTCAATCACGAGTATTTCAAAGGACAGAAGACCGTGCTGCCCAAGGACGGAGCGAAAGTGAAGGTGGGCGGCGAGACTCTGCAGTGGCACTCGCTCGAGAGCAACCTGTACAACGTGAAACTCTTCCGCTTCGGAGAGGCAACAAAGAACCGACTCTATGGTGTGCTCTATTGGGCTGTCACCGTGGTGAATTGCGACGAGGACATTCCCAACGTGCGTCTTGCTGTGGGAAGCAACTCGGCGTCGATGTGGTGGGTGAACGGCGAGGAGGCACTGCTTCTCTCAGGCGACCGCCGCATGGTTGTCGATGACGC
>DEKQ01000165.1:16819-19475 GCA_002353975.1 Prevotellaceae bacterium UBA2718 | reverse complement strand
AGATTGATGTAGAACTGTGCCGCTTCGCGAAGGGCTGTCTGTATGCGGCGTATCTTCGTAATCTGTGAACCTATGTGGAAGTGGATGAGCTTGATGCTGTCGTGCAGCCCTAACTCATCGAGGGTGTTGAGCGCTATGAGCAGTTCCGAGGCGGTGAGGCCGAACTTTGACGCGTCGCCGCCGCTCTCTTCCCACTTGCCCGAGCCTGATGAGGCGAGCTTGATGCGTATGCCGAGGGCGGGCTTCACGCCGAGTTTCTTGGCTGCACGGGCTATGATGTCAATCTCATTGAGCTTCTCCACCACGATGAAGACGCGCTTGCCCATCTTCTGAGCCAGCAGCGCCAGCTCAATGTAGGCCTGGTCCTTGTATCCGTTGCAGATGATGAGCGAGTCGCTGTGACACTGCACGGCAATGACGGCGTGCAGCTCCGGCTTACTGCCAGCCTCCAGTCCGAGGTTGAACTTGCGTCCGTGGGAGATGATTTCCTCTACGACGGGCTGCATCTGGTTGACCTTGATGGGGTAGATGATGTAGCTCTCGCCCTTGTAGTCATACTCCTCGGCGGCCTGCTTGAAGCACGATGCGGTCTTCTCGATGCGGTTGTCGAGAATGTCGGGGAAGCGAAGGAGCACCGGCGTGGAGATGTCGCGCAACTGCAGTTCATCTATTATCTCACGCAGATCGGCTGTCTGGCCGTCCTTGAGGGGAGAGACACACATGTTGCCTTTCTCGTTGATAGAGAAGTAAGAGGTGCCCCAGCCGTTGATGTTGTAGAGCTCCTTAGAGTCTTCAATAGTCCACTTTTTCAAATTAACAAATTGGCAAATAAACGGATTAATGAATTCTTGGCCGCCCTGCTCCGCAAGTGTTACAGAGTGCCGAGCGAACGAATTAACGAATTATGAAATTATATTCAGCTCTTCCTTGACTTTGTCTATGGTGAGCCGCACCTGGTCATCGTCCTTCATGAAGGGGATGTCTATGACGTGCCGCGCCCTGAGGTAGTACTCCTCGCGGGTCTTCAGCGTGTCGGTGATATAGCTGATGAGCTCCTCGTCGGTCTTTCCCAGGAGCAGCGGACGTACTCCCTTGCCCATCTTCAGGTGGCGGAAAAGCACCTCGGGCTTGCCCCTGAGATACACTACGTCTCCCTGACCGTTGATATAGTCCATGTTGTCGAAGAAGCACGGCGTGCCGCCGCCGCAGGCTATGACCACGTCTTCAAACTCCGCTACCTCGTGGAGCATATTGCGCTCAATGGTTCGGAAGCCCTCTTCGCCGCGTTCGTCGAAGATTTCCTTCACCTTTTTGCGCATACGCGTCTCGATGTACCAGTCCAAATCATAGAACGGTACTCCGAGCTGCTTGGCCAGTTCCTTGCCGACGGTAGTCTTGCCGGCGCCCATATAGCCTATGAGGATAATGCGGATCATTTCTGTTTCTCTATGACCTTCATGCACTCTTCGCGTGTGAGGTCAATGGCTTTGTCGTGCATAGACTTTGGCAAACGATAGTTCTTGCCGTCGTAGGAGAGGTAAGGACCGTAGCGTCCGTTCATCACTTCCAGCTTCGGTTCGCCGTCAAAGACCTTGATGTGGCGCTGCTTCTCTGCCTGACGGCTGCCCTCTATCAGCTCTATTGACTCCTCAAGGGTAAACGACATGGGGTCAGCCTTCTTGGGCAGCGAGACGTATTTGCCGTTGTGGAGCACGTAGGGGCCGAAGCGTCCGGAGCCGATAACGACTTCCTTGCCTTCATATTCACCTACCGTGCGGGGCAGTCTGAACAGCTCCATCGCCTTGTCGAGGGTGATAGTCTCGATAGAGAACTCCTTCGGCAGCTGTGCGAAGCGCGGCTTGTCGGTGTCTTCGGCGCTGCCTATCTGGACTATCGGGCCGTAGCGTCCTATCTTCACCGACACTGGTCGCCCGCTCTCGGGGTCTGTTCCCAGTAGTCGCTCACCGGCTTTGTGCTCGCTGCGGGTGTGGAGGGTCTTTTCAACTGTGGGCTCAAAGCGCTTGTAGAAGTCCTTCAGCATCTTGTGCCAGTCCTCCTTGCCCTCGGCGATAGAGTCAAAACGCTCCTCGATGTTGGCCGTGAAGTTATAGTCCATGATGTCGGGGAAGTACTCAATGAGGAAATCATTGACCACCGTTCCGATGTCCGTAGGCAGCAGTTTGCCCTTCTCGTGGCCCGTAAGCTCTTTCTTTGTCTTTGTCGAAATCTTCTTTGCTCCGAGGGTGTCGATGGTGTATGTGCGTTCCTCGCCTTTCTTGTCACCCTTCACCACGTACTCGCGCTGCTGTATGGTGGAGATTGTCGGGGCGTAGGTAGATGGTCTGCCTATGCCCAGCTCCTCCAGCTTGTGAACCAGAGAGGCCTCGGTATATCTCTGCGGACCTTGTGAATAGCGCTCCGTAGCCACTACTTCCTTGCGGTTTACGGTGTCGCCTATCTTCATGGAAGCGGGCAGGATGCCCTCTGTTGCGGCATCATTGGTGTCGTTGTTGTCATCGTCGCCCATGCTTTCGCGATACACTTTCAGGAAGCCGTCGAACTTCACTACCTCGCCCGAGATGATGAACTGCTCCTTGGCATTGCTGATGTCGATGTTCACCGTAGTCTTCTCCAGCTCGGCATCGGCCATCTGTGT
>DEKQ01000165.1:11797-16727 GCA_002353975.1 Prevotellaceae bacterium UBA2718 | reverse complement strand
GTGGGTCGGATGGCCTCGTGGGCCTCCTGCGCTCCCTTTGAATGGGTGGTATAGTTGCGTGACTTGCTGTATTCCTCTCCGTAAAGGTTTATGATGGCCTCCTTCGCGGTGCCGATGCACAGCGATGAGAGGTTGACGCTGTCGGTACGCATATACGTGATGTGACCGTTTTCGTACAGCCTTTGCGCCACCATCATGGTCTGTGATACGGTGAAACCGAGCTTTCTCGCGGCTTCCTGTTGCAGCGTAGAGGTGGTGAACGGAGGTGCGGGAGTGCGCTTCAGCGGCTTCTTCTGTATGTCGGCGATGGTGAACGTGGCGTTCTGACACTTCTCCAGGAATGCCAATGCCTCCTCGTGGGTGCTGAAACGGTGGTCCAGTTCTGCCTTTATCTCATTGCCGTCGATGAGGAAAATGGCTGTGACGCGGTAGTAAACCTCAGGTGTGAACGCCATAATCTCGCGTTCACGCTCCACGATGAGCCTTACTGCCACGGACTGCACACGTCCTGCCGAGAGCGACGGCTTGACCTTTCGCCACAAGATAGGCGAGAGATTGAAGCCCACAAGACGGTCCAGCACACGGCGTGCCTGCTGTGCGTTGGCCAGGTTCATGTCCAGTCGGCGGGGCTGTTCTATGGCCTCCAGGATGGCTTTCTTTGTTATCTCATGGAAGACGATACGGTTGGTGTTGGCCTCGTCAAGACCCAATACCTCGCAAAGGTGCCATGAGATAGCCTCACCCTCGCGGTCTTCATCCGATGCCAACCAAACCTTTTTGGCTTTCTTGGCATTGCTCTTGAGCTCAGATACCACCTTGCGCTTCTCGTCGGGTATCTCGTATTCGGGCTCCAGAGAGTCCAGATTGATACTGATTTCTTTTTTCTTCAGGTCACGGATGTGTCCGTAACTCGACATAACTTTGAAGTCCTTGCCAAGGAATTTCTCTATGGTCTTAGCCTTGGCAGGGCTCTCTACGATTACTAAATTGTCTTGCATATTCTATTTCTGAAACGCTTAGATACGGATGTCTCACCCGCATAACCGTTTTATTCCTTGAAGAGGTCATCGAGAAAAGAGTAGAATCTCTTGTCTTCTCCTGCGGATATCTTGATGATTTTGCCCTCGGGATCGATGACAAACTTTGATGGATAAGCCTTTACGTAGTACAGTTTGCTCACCATGTTGAACGGTGTCTGGCGCACCTGCTTCCACGGCATATCGGCGTTGGCAAGGTAGTCGAGCCACTTCTGCTTCTTGTCCATCACGTCAACGCTGACGATTTCAAACTTCCCGGCATACTTTTCATAGTACTCTTTCATCTTCGGCATACCGCTGATGCACCACTTGCACCACGTGCCCCAGAAGTCAAGTACCACGTATTGACCCCTGAGAGAGGAGAGGCAGAGCGAGTCGCCCTTGCTGTCGGCAAGTGTGAAGTCAGGTGCTTCCTGACCAATCTCCAGTGTCTTGGCGGGCTCTTTGGTGTTTGTCTGTGCATACGATGCACACCATGTCAGCGAGATGAGGACGGCTAAGAGTGTGATTTTGAGTTTATTGTTCATGTTTCAGGGTCTGTCGGTGAAATTTTTGTGCAAAGATAATAATTTATTCGAAATTAATTCGTATATTTGCAAAAATTTTTCGAAAAAGGCTTCTTTTTACTTTTTACTTGCTATTAATTGCGATGAAAAGACATCTACTAACGCTTTTGTTGCTGTTTGTTAGCGTGATAGCATTCTCACAGGCTGAGTTTACATGGAAGGCGAGTGAGAGCAGCAGCGGTGAACTCGTCATAACATTCACCGGAATGCTTGACGAAGGTTGGCACCTGAACGACCAGTCCGTTAACCTTGAGAACAGCGAGGGAGTGGAATTGCTCGGCGAACCCTCTGTGAGCAGTTCCGAGCAGGGTGGCAAGACCAAGGTTGTCATAACCCAGCGCTTCACGATAGCCAATGAGGCATATTCTGCCCAAGGCTATATGGAGTATCTCATCTGCACTGACGGCATGTGTCTGGCGCCTCAGTCGGTGGACTTTGACTATCGCAGTGCCGCCCATATCAAGGAGAATCCTAACTACGCAGCCGAGCTTGAGGAGAAGATGAAGAGCCTTTATGAGTTCTTTGACCCGTCAACAGACCCGCTGTGGAAGCCTGTTACGCCTGAAGCTCTTGCAGCGGCTGGCGGCGAAGGCGGCGACGGTTCGGCGTCATCGGGCGGCGGTGGCTGGCGCATCTTCCTGCTCGGGTTCCTCGGAGGACTTGTGGCACTGCTCACTCCGTGCGTCTGGCCCATCATTCCGCTGACCATTTCCTTCTTCATCAAGACTGAGAAGGGCATCAAGGGAGCCGTCCTCTTCGGCCTTTCCATCATAGCTATCTTCATGGCCTTAGCCGTCGGCATCACTACGGCCTTTGGTGCCAACACGCTGAACCAGCTCTCCACGAGTGCCGGATTCAATGTGGCGTGCTTCATATTCCTTGTCATCTTTGGCCTGTCGTTCATCGGCGTCTTCAGTCTGGCGCTGCCTCAGTCGTGGGGTAATGCGCTCGATATGAAGTCCAGCAACACCTCCGGCGTCGTGTCGATATTCCTCATGGCCCTGACTCTTGTGGTTGTCAGCTTCTCATGCACTGCCCCCATCGTCGGCACATTGCTCGTCGAGGTGGCATCAGGCGGCGGCAGCGGCACGATGATAGGACTGTTCGCCTTCTCGCTCGCACTGGCACTGCCCTTTATGATATTCGCCATGTTCCCGTCAGCGCTCAAGCAGTTGCCGAAGTCCGGCGACTGGATGACGATGATAAAGGTAACGCTGGGCTTTCTGGAGCTTGCCTTCTCGCTAAAGTTCCTCAGCGTTGCCGACATGGCCTACGGTTGGGGCATACTGCCGCGTGGATTGTTCCTCGCAATATGGATAATGCTCTTTGCCATGCTTGGCATCTACTACATCTATAAGGCCGGCAAGCTGTGGCACGGCCTGCTGCTTGCATTCCTTCCCTTTGCCCTTGTCATCTATCTCATCCCCGGCCTGCTCGGTGCCCCTTGCACACTCGTCTCAGCCTTTGCTCCGCCGCAGGAGAGCGACGGTACTCCCACGACGTGGGACGTCATAATGGGCAATGATGAGAAGGATATATGGGGCAGTTCTACCGCCTCTGTGGCAACCAATGAGAGCGTCTATCACGACTATAAGGCCGCTATGGAGGAGGCTAAACGCACATCGAAGCGCGTCTTTGTGGACTTCACCGGCTACGGCTGCGTGAACTGCCGCAAGATGGAGGCAGCAGTATTTACTGATGTACGCGTGCGCGACGCAATGGCCAAGATGGTCTGCGTGCAGCTCTATGTGGACGACAGGAGCGCGTTGCCAAAGCCTATGCGCGTCACCGTGAACGGCAACCAGCGCAGCGTGCGTACTTACGGCGACCTGTGGAGCCTGCTCGAGACCTATAAGTTCGGCTTCATAGCGCAGCCGTTCTATGCCATCCTCAATGATGAAGGCGACATTCTCGGCGAGCCGTATGGCTACGATGAGAGTGTGGAGAACTTCCTGAAATGGATAGGGAATGCGAAGTAACCCCCTCCGGCTCCCCCCAAGGGGGAGAGAACGAGTTGACGGAATACCGAAATAGCTAATTAAAGAAATAACTAACTAACCGAATTATGATTACTAAACTATCTTCACACGCATCACGTCTCTCCCCCCAAGGGGGGAGTTGGTGGGGGGCTTTTCTCCTCCTTCTGTGCTTCACTCAGTCTTTTGCCTTCACTCCCGGGCAGATACCGTTTGACATGCCTGCCGTGGAGCAGCCCCGAATACCGGCCTATACGGTAAGTATCACACAGTTTGGCGGCGTTGGCGATGGTGGCACACTCAATACCGAAGCCTTCGGCAAGGCCATGAAGCATCTGGCAGAGAAGGGCGGCGGCAAGCTTGTGGTGCCTGCCGGAATATGGCTCACGGGGCCTATACAGTTTGAAAACAATACGGAGCTGCACGTGGAGCAGGGTGCGCTGGTGCTCTTCACCACCGATTTTGATGCCTATCCGCAGGTCAGCACCATCTATGAGGGCAACACCTCGCGCCGTCGCATGGCTCCGCTCTGGGCATACGAGAAGCACGATGTGGCGATAACAGGCCCCGGTGCCTTTGACGGTCAGGGCGAATACTGGCGTCCGTCAAAGAAGGGTAAGTTCACGGAAAACCAATGGAAGGCCCTCACATCGGGTGCGGGCATAGAGGTAAAGGACGTGTGGTATCCCGATGCGAAGGATGATGAGCTGAAGGGTGCCAACGGAAAGCCCGACCAACGCAGGGTCCTGCAGCGCCCCGTGCTGCTGGAGTTCTGCTTGTGCCAGCGTGTGTTGCTGCAGGATGCCACGTTCAGCAACTCTCCGGCGTGGAACATTCACCCGCTGAAGTGTGAGGATGTGACCCTGGACCACGTCACTATCCGCAATCCCTGGTATGCGCAGAACGGCGACGGACTGGATCTGGAGTCGTGCAACAGGGCCATAATCAGAAACTCCACCTTTGACGTCGGCGACGATGCCATCTGCATCAAGAGCGGTAAGGACAAGGAAGGCCGCGACTGGAAGATGCCTTGCCAGAACGTAATCATCGAGGGTTGCACCGTGCTGCACGGTCATGGAGGCTTCGTCATAGGCTCTGAGATGTCGAGCGGAGCACGCAATATCTACGTGAACAACTGCCTCTTCAACGGTACGGACACGGGTCTGCGCATGAAATCAACACGCGGACGCGGCGGAGTGGTGGAGAATATCTATGTCTCTAATATAAATATGGTGAACATCGGTGGCGATGCCTTCACCTTCGACCTCTACTATGCCAACAAGCCGGTAGTGGGAAAAGCTGACGGCGACAGCTCCAGTGCCGATGCCGTGCCGCAGGTATCGGAGGAGAC
>DEKQ01000165.1:6957-11701 GCA_002353975.1 Prevotellaceae bacterium UBA2718 | reverse complement strand
CTGCCGGAGATGCCGCTTGACAATCTCACGCTCTCCAACTCGCTCTTCGTATGCCGCAAGGGCGCTGAGATGCACTATGCCAAGAACATCCTGTTTGACAACGTGAAGATACAGCAGAGCGTCGGAGACCGCCTGACAAAGACAGATGTGACGGCGTTTGTGGAGAAGTAAAGCCCCCCTCCATCTCCCCCCAAGGGGGGAGGGCCTGAATGATGGAATAACTAATAGACTAATTAACAAACTATGATGACTAATATAACTTCCCTTATTTTACGTCCCTCCACCCTTGGGGGGAGTCAGAAGGGGGCTTCCCTTTCCCGCATTTTACGTCCCTCCACCCTTGGGGGGAGCCGGTGGGGTGCTTTGGCTCTCCTTCTCTTCTTACCTCTGCTGTGCATTGGGCAGACGAGGGCGGTGTTTGACTATGCCAACTACACTGCCGCTGAGGCTGACAGCAAGCTGATGCCGCTGGGCGGAGGCTGCGCACCCGACCCTACAATACTGCGAGTGGGTGATGACTACTACCTCGCCAACTCATCATTCTCCTACTATCCCGGCGTGCCCATCTGGCACAGCACCGACCTGAAGCACTGGAAGCGGCTGGGATATGTGCTGAACCGTCCGTCGCAGCTCATGCTGAAGGACGGCATAAAAATGCGTGAAGGTGTCTATGCACCGCATCTGTCATACAACCCCGCCACTAAGACCTACTACATGATCTCTACGCTGATAGCCGGCGGAGGCACGTTCTACGTCACCACCACCGACCCGAAGAGCGGCAAATGGAGCGACCCCGTGTGGCTGAAGGACATTGACGGCATTGACCCGTCGTTCTTCTTCGACGACAATGGCAAGGCCTACGTCCTCCACAATGCGTGGCGTGACCAGCACTGGAAATCGCATTGCGACATCTGGTGCAAGCCGTTTGACCCGCAGACGGGCCAGACATTCGGCGAGGAACGCCTGATTGTCTATGGCGGTGCCGACACGCTGTCACATCCGCAGTGGCTCGAGGGGCCGCACATGTATAAGGTGGGACACCGGTACATAGTGATGTGTGCCGAGGGCGGTACGGGCGAAAACCACAGCGTGGTGGTCTTTGAGGGCAGCGATCCGATGGGCCGCTTCACGCCCTGCGCCATCAACCCCATCCTGACGCAGCGCGATGTGGAGGGCGCACCTATGACGCCTGTCACCTGCACGGGCCATGCCGACCTTGTGGAGACAAAGGGCGGCGACTGGTATGCCGTGTTCCTCGGCGTGAGACCATACGAGAAGAACTATGATCTGATGGGGCGTGAGACGTTCATGCTGCCAGTGAAATGGGTGACTCCCGACGGCAAGACCGCACGCCCTGCGGAGCCACATGCGCAGCCGCTGATACTGGAGAAGGGTAAGAAACTGACTCCGAAGGACGGCAAGGACGAGCTGCGCACGCTGTGGGACAAGAACGGCATTGCCCCCGATGCCTTCACCATTCGCACCCCGATGGACCTCAGGACACCGTTTGCCAATGCTGACAACGGGCCTGTGGGCGTGGACGCAATAGTGAGCAAGGACGGCAGGGGGGTGTTCTCGCTGAAGAAGAATGCGCTGACCATCGTGGCATCAGAGAAGGGTGTGGAGGATAAGACCAGCCCTGCAGCCATCGGACAGTGGGTGACACATAACAAGTTTACATACGAGACACGCGTGACCTTCGACCCGAAGGACGAGAACTCGCTGGCGGGCATCGTGCTCTTCTATGATGACCAGCGCTATATGCAGTTCGGTGTCTCGGCTGACAGCGACGGCTCACCATGCCTGCGCATCAAGGCAAGCCTGGGTGACTTCCAAGTCAATTCACACAACTGGAAGATCAAGACGACCAAGGAGGTGCGCCTGCGTGCCGTGGTGGATGGCAAGGGCCACGTCTATTTCTCGTTCCTCATAGGTGGCGGCGCGGCTTGGCGCAATGTCGGTATGCCGCTGTCATTGACCCAGCTCACCTCCAAAGAAGCCAACGGCTTTACGGGTCTCATGGTGGGACTGTTCGCAAGAGAGTAATCCAACCACAGCCCAGTCCTCTAGTTCCCCACAGCCCCCCTCCAGCTCCCCCCCTTGGGGGGAGGGTTCTAATTGACAAATTGACAAATTAACGAATTAACAAATTAGTAAATTAACAAGTTATGATTACCAATATATCTCTCCGCAATTCACGTCCCTCCCCCCAAGGGGGGAGCTGGTGGGGGGCTCTCCTCTTACTTCTCATCTCTCTTCCCCTTTGGGGAAAGCCGGACGGGGGCTTACGTATCTCCATCCTCGGCGACAGTTACTCTACATTTGAGGGATGCCTTGCCACTGACAGCAACGAGGTGTGGTACTATCCCATCGACAGCCCTGAGCATAAGAAGGGCAACGACGTGGGCGAGGCATCGCAATGCTGGTGGTCCATCGTCATAAAGGAGCTTGACGCGACGCTTGAGAAGAACAATTCCTTCTCGGGTGCCACCATCTGCCGCAGCGGATATGCCAAGGACAAGAGCGGTGACCGCGTGCCGCTGAAGGGCTATGAGCAGATGTGCGACTATACGAACCGCTCGTTCATCAGCCGCAGCAATGCGCTGGGCAATCCGGACATCATCCTCATCTGCGGCGGAACGAACGACAGTTGGTGCGGAGCGCCGATAGGTGACTATGTCTATGGCAACTGGACCGACCTGCAGCTCTACACCTTCCGGCCTGCGATGGCGAAGCTTCTCTCTGACCTCAAGCAGCATTACCCCACGGCGCGGCTGCTCTTCATGCTCAACAGCGAGCTGAAGGAGAGCATCAATGAGTCCGTGCACACCATCTGCCGCCACTACGGCGTGGAATGCCTTGACCTGCAAGACATCGACAAGCAACGCGGCCACCCGTCTAAAAAAGGCATGAAAGCAATAGCCAAGCAAGTGCTTAAACGCCTGAAGTAACAGAAACTTGTTGAAGGCCAAAAACAAGAAGTAAAAGCCAATGCTTAATAAATGGAAACCAAACAAGTATGTCAGGCATGATGAAATCAGAAAGGAAGGCAATGCCCTCCATTTCTTGATGAAGGTATTGCTGCTGTTATCTTGTTTATATTGTGTGATACCCAGCTACGGAGACACTGAACAGCATTGGTTAGAGGTCAAGCAACGCAAGGGAAATATGTTCGTCAAGCTGCATGACTACAATGCGGCAGATACTGTCCCGCTCGTCTGCGTAATCCAGGGCAGTGGGAATAACCTGGAAGCAGAATTCAATCCCCGGAAGGTATTGAAGGTAAACGGCAGCCTGCTGATGCGAGGCAAAGTCATCATTTCAATACGAAAAGATTCATCAGACGAAGTCATAGCGCGTTGCGACACAGTCATCAGTCTGTCGAATGCCACATTATTACTTCCCGATGTCACCGTGAAGGGAGTCAAGCGCCCAATAAAATCTCGGGTGTCCCATCGCATGGGTATGCCATCATTCATGATTACGGAGAATGACCAGAAGCTGAAGCTGTTCACAGACTTGGACCTGCTGTTGCGCAATGTAGGGGTCAAGAGTTGGTCAGATGAATATGGAATACGCCGTCTGTTTGCACGTGTAGTTGTTGTAGATGCTGATGGCGAGATAGAGGAAGTGCCGCCGGTAAGCATCTCGCCGAGTGATGTGAAACAGATTGATATATACAGGGGCTTTAAGAATAACCCTGATGTCGTCGTCATACAGATAAAGCGTGAAGCCGCGTATTGACAGTATGAGTAATGCTAACCTAACGTGAGCGTTAATATAATGAAAGAGGAAACTTGACTCTCCTCTGCTTGTGAAAAAAGCTATAGGTCTAAAAATGAGCAAAGTGTCGTTTGGCTTTATTCTTGAATAGACGCACAAAAAAGACTACCGGTGCACGTTGTAGCGCATCGGGAGTCTAATCTTTATATAGCATCAGGGCTGAGCCCTGCGTCTGTGCGCCCCTGGTCAGGGGAGTGTGACAGTTGCTTTATTCGTTGTTATGTCCGTTGCCGTCCTTCTTGTTGCCCTCATCGAAGTGGCGTGGACGGTTGCCGTTGTGGCGGCGCTCAGGGCGTGGGCGACGCTCGCGCTCGGCATAGCCTTCGGGCTTCTCAAGGAGCACGCGGTGTGACACCTTGTACTTGCCGGTCTTAGGATCAATCTCCATGAGCTTCACCTGTATCTTGTCACCCTCCTTGATGCCTGCTTCCTCAACGGTCTCAAGGCGCTTCCACTCTATCTCAGAGATGTGGAGCAGGGCGTCCTTGCCGGGCAGTATCTCTACGAAGCATCCGTAAGGCATGACAGAGCGCACGGTACCCTCATATACTTCGCCCACCTCGGGGATAGCCACGATGGCCTTGATCTTGGCCAGTGCGGCGTCGATGGAGCTCTTGTCGGGCGCTGATACCTGCACCTTGCCTACGCCGTCCTCCTCATCGATGGTGATGACAGAGCCGGTATCCTCCTGTATCTGCTGGATAATCTTGCCGCCAGGGCCGATGACAGCGCCGATGAACTCCTTAGGAATCTCAATCTGCACGATGCGTGGAACGTGTGGCTTGAGCTCAGGACGTGGCTCGGCGATGGTGTCGGTGAGGCATCCGAGGATGTGCTCGCGACCTGCCTTGGCCTGTGCCAGGGCCTTCTCCAGTATCTCGTATGACAGTCCGTCGCACTTGATATCCATCTGTGTGGCGGTCAGACCGTCCTTGGTGCCGGTGGTCTTGAAGTCCATGTC
>DEKQ01000165.1:0-6889 GCA_002353975.1 Prevotellaceae bacterium UBA2718 | reverse complement strand
TTGTCCTCGCCGGGGTTCTTGATGAGTCCCATAGCGATGCCGCTGACGGGCTTCTTCATAGGTACGCCGGCATCCATCAGCGCGAGTGTACCGGCGCAGACGGTGGCCATTGATGAAGAGCCGTTGGACTCCAGTATCTGTGATACCAGGCGCACGGTGTAAGGGAAGTCAGCGGGTATCTGACCCTTCAGTCCGCGCCATGCCAGGTGTCCGTGGCCTATCTCGCGGCGGCCTACGCTGCGCTGTGCGCGTGCCTCGCCGGTGCAGAATGGCGGGAAGTTATAGTGGAGGAGGAACTTCTGATAGTTGCGGTCCAGAACGTCGTCAACGAGCTTCTCGTCGAGCTTTGTGCCGAGGGTACACGTGGTGAGTGACTGTGTCTCGCCGCGTGTGAAGATGGCAGAACCGTGAGGTATTGGCAGCGGTGACACCTCACACCAGATGGGGCGGATGTCGGTGGTCTTACGTCCGTCGAGGCGCACACCCTCGTCGAGGATGCAGCGGCGCATAGCGTCGCGCTCTACGTCGTGGTAGTACTTGTCTGCCAGTGCGTTCTTCTCCTCCAACTCGTCCTCGGTGAGGTCGGTGTGAGCCTCGGCATACTTCTCCTTGAACTCGGTGATGATAGCCTCGAAAGCCTCTGCGCGTGCCTGCTTCTCCAGAGCCTGCTTCACTACGTCGTAGGCCTTCTGATAGCACTCGGTGCGCACCTGCTCCTTCAGTTCGTCGTCGTTTACCTCGTGGCAATACTCGCGCTTGGTGTCGGTGCCCAGCTCCTTCATCAGCTCGTCCTGCAGGGCGCACATAGGCTTGATAGCCTCGTGAGCAGCTTTGAGGGCACCGAGGAGGTCTGACTCCTGCACCTCTTTCATCTCGCCCTCCACCATCATGATGTTCTCGGCGGTGGCACCTACCATGAGATCCATGTCGGCATCAGCCATCTGTGCCTTCGTAGGATTGATGACATACTCGCCGTTGATGCGTGCTACGCGCACCTCAGAGATGGGGCACTCGAATGGGATATCTGAACAAGCCAGTGCGCAAGATGCAGCGAAGCCTGCCAGAGCATCGGGCTGGTCAACGCCATCGGCACTGAAGAGGATTACGTTTACGAATACCTCTGCGTGGAAGTCGCTTGGGAAGAGCGGGCGCAGGGCACGGTCCACGAGGCGGCAGACGAGGATCTCGTCATCGTTTGGCTTACCCTCGCGCTTGGTGAAACCACCGGGGAAACGTCCGGCTGCGGCATACTGCTCGCGATATTCTACTTGCAGTGGCATGAAGTCTGTGCCCGGCACTGCGTCTTTAGCGGCACAAACGGTGGCAAGGAGCACGGTGTTGCCCATACGGAGCGTACAGGAACCATCGGCCTGCTTGGCCAGCTTTCCGGTCTCAATGGTGATGGTGCGTCCATCAGGAAGTGAGACGGTCTTTGTGATTACGTTCATTTAAGATCTTTATTGTTTTAACTAATTACATCAATAATGCGGCACTTTGCCACATAAAAGCGCACAAAGGTAGTGATAATAAATAGATTACACAAATTTTTGAGCACTTTTTAACATTTCATTTGCCTTTCCGTGCCAAACTGTCAGGCAGAATGTTTTTGCCCTATCGCTGCCGGATAGCATTTCCATGTTACTGCTGACGCTTTATCTTTTCAGTTGAGATGGGACGCGGATAACCTCGGATCAGACACAAATTATTGCTGGGAATTGTGAGAATTTGTGTTGAAAAGTGATTGTATATCGGGAAAAAAATGTAACTTTGCAGCGTGAAACTTTAGATAAGGATAGAATTATGGAAGAAAGAAAATTTAAAAACAGGAGAGAGCAGGTTGACTACTACGCTAAGCTGAGAGGCTGGGGCCCGCTGACCGAGGAGGACAAGATAGCCCTCGACGACGCTGTAAGAATGGTGACAAATCTTGACTCCAAGCCACGGTATGCAGCGGTATCTCATTGACACTATGACCCGAGTGACCACCTCATCATCTCGCACGCCCTATGCAACGGCATACCCCTCATCAGCGATGATGATAAGTTTCCGTTCTATCGGGGACAGGGGCTGGAGTTGATAGAGAATTAATCATAATCCCATATAAAAAGAAAGAGGATGTGCCTATAGGCACATCCTCTTTGCAATGCACTGATAGTCAGCGCGTCTGGGTGTGCCATTTTGGCAGTTGCTCCATAATACGAGCACTGAGGCCGGGGACGTGGGCGTCCTCGTCCGCGACAAATAATGTTCGGCCTCTCTGCCCTATCATAGGGGTGCCTCTTATCCTTCGTCCCTCATCTCCCTTGCTTGCCGCTTATGCGGCATCGCGGGCGAGGACACCCACGTCCCCCGTTGCACAATATGCTGTTGCATCATCCCCCTGTAGCACAATACGCTGCAGCATCATCCCCTCATTGTGATGTTCCTGAGTTGATGCTCGCTTGTGATGTCTTGGGTTATTGCTTTGTTGTGGCGATGCTGACGCAATAGCCCTTTTCGGTGTTGACGATGGTCTGCAGGCTTACGCCGTCCATTCGCGATGAGCGCAGGACGGTCTTCAGGTCGTCTGTGATGCCTTCGCCGGTGAGTTTGAGAAGGGCTTCCTTCTGTGTCCATAGTGAGGTGAACATGATGTCGCGGTCGCTGGCACTGAGTATCTGCTCCATCTCTTCGTCGCACATGCAGTAGCGTGCCAGGCTTTCCTTGTAGCGCCCTATGCTCTCAACATCTATGCCGCACGGCTTCGTGTCAACGATGCAGGCTATGGCGTGGCGTGTGTGGCTGAGGTTGAAGTGTATGTCGGGATGAGCCAGGAGGTATGGCTTGCCATGCTCGCCATACCCGAAGGCTGGGGGCTGCTCTATGCCGTACTCCTCGCGCAGCATCTGGCAGAGCAGTTCGTAGGCTATGGTACACTCCTTCTTGCCCTGCTCATGCTTGAAGGCGCGTGCCAGCTTAGCACGCCAATAGGGGAGCGAGAGCAGATGGCGCTCCAGCTCTTCACGGGAGAGGGCTATGTCGTCAAGGATAGCCCCCCTCCAGCTCCCCCCAAGGAGGGAGGGACGTAAAGGGTGTGAATACGTATTTGGAATCATAAAATGCTGATTTGATGGAAGGCGTGTCAGTTTGTAAAGAATATGTTAACCACGAAGATGATGCCGATGAGTGTGGGGCATACGAACTTTACGAGGAATATGAATAGTTCCTGCATGAAGCGCGGCCATGGGTAGCGGGCGTTGGAGGTGAGTTGGCGCACTATGGTGAGGCGCGGCATGATCCACCCTACGAGCACGCATGTGGCGAAGGCTCCTACGGGCATGAGCACTTTGCTCGTGAAGCTGTCGAAGTTGTCAAACAGTGTGCTCCCAAATAGTCCGATGTCAGGATGGCTGAATGACAGTGCGCACAGGATGCCCATGATGCTGCAGAAGACGGTGATGATGTTGCCTGCCATGGTGCGCGATGTCTTCAGCTCCTGGCTGAGGAGCGATGTGCCTATCTCGTGCATGGAGATGGTGGACGTCAGGGCAGCGAGGACGAGCAGGAAATAGAAGAGTATGGAGAGGTAATAGCCTGCCGTTGGCGAGAAGGCACTGGTGAAGACATTGGGGATGGTGAGGAAGATTAGGCTTGGTCCGGCATCGGGCTCCACGCCCACGGAGAATGCCGCGGGAAAGATGGTGATGCCTGCAAGGATGGCTACGAGGACGTCTATGATGGATATCTGCAGCGCATACCTGCCGATGTTGGCATCCTTGCGGAAGTAGGAGGCGTAGGTGACGAGGCATGCCGTGCCTAATGAGAGTGAGAAGAAGGCCATAGACATGGCATCATAGAAGGTGTGGGCGGTGACTTTGGAGAAGTCGGGCCTGAAGAGAAACTCCAGTCCCTTCCATGCTCCGGGCAGCGAGCAGGATGCTATGCCGAGGACTATGAGCAGCAGGATGAGCAATGGAACCATGCAGGTTGATGCCCGCTCAATGCCTTTCTGCACGCCCTGCACGATGATGAGATGGGTGAGGACGACGAAGAGGACGGAGATGGCACAGCAAGTGTAAATGCCTTCTGTGCTGACGAGGGTGGTAAAGGTTGTCTGTATGTGGTCGAAGGAGCCAAGAACGCCGCCCGATATGGCGAGGTACAGGTAATAGACGCACCATCCGGCCACGACGCTGTAGAAGCTGAGGATGAGCGATCCGCAGAGGAGAGACAGTATCCCTATGATGCCCCATGACTTGTGGCGGCCCGCCTTGATGTAGGCCCGCAGGGGGTTGGAGGCTCCGTTGCGGCCCACGATGAACTCTGTCAGCATACAGGCGACGCCGAGGAAGATGTTGAAGAAAAGGTAGATGAGGATGAAGGCCGCTCCCCCGTTCTGTCCGGTGACGGTGGGGAAGCGCCAGATGTTGCCAAGACCGACGGCACTGCCGGCGGTGGCGAGAATGCTACCAATCTGGGTAGCGAAGAAAGTTGTTTTGTTATTGGTCATGGAAGCGTATGATTGAGAGTTGAGAATTGAGAGTTGAGAGTTAAGAATTATGATTGCTGAGCAAATTGAGAATTGAGAATTATGATTGCTGAGCAAACTGAGAATTGAATATTATCTGGCGCGATATTATCCCTTTGAATACTCCTATTAATGAGACTCTCTGGTAATCATAATTCTCAACTCTCAACTCTCAATTCTCAATTCGTCAAGTCCTGTGAGCAGTGTGAGATAGGTCTCTATGGAGTTGTCTATCTCGTGTAGGCAGATGTATTCGTCTGCTGAGTGGGATCGTGCAGATTGTCCGGGGCCGAGCTTCAGCGATGGGAAGCGCATGAGTGCCTGGTCTGAGAGGGTGGGGGAGCCAAAGGGTTTCATGCCCATCTCTATGCATCGGCGCACCAAGGGATGCTCCTGAGGGATGGAAGACGAATGCAGATGGAAGGAACGTGCCTTCAGTTCGCTCTTCATCTTGCTCTGTAGGAAGTCGAAAACCTCCTCGTTGGTGTAGTATTCGTTGGTCCTCACGTCGATGATGAACTTGCATTCATCGGGCACCACGTTGTGCTGTGTGCCGCAGTTGATGACGGTACACTGCATCTTTGTGGGGCCGAGCAGTGGCGATACCTTCTCAAATCTGTAGTCGCGCAGGAAGAGCAGGTCGTCCAATGCCTCGTTGATGGCGTTGATGCCCTCGCCCCGTGCGGCGTGTCCGCTCTTGCCGTGGGCCGTGGCATCGATTACCATCAGCCCGCGCTCGGCTATGGCTGGCTGCATCCCTGTGGGTTCGCCCACTATGGCGAAGCTGACGGGGGGCAGCATTGGCAGCACTGAGCGTATGCCGCCGGCACCGCTCACCTCCTCCTCGCAGCTGGCAAGGTAGATGAGATTGTAGGCGGCATGGTCTTCGGGATGCCCGGAAAGAGCGCGGAACACCTGCAACAGGCTTACCAAACCGCCGCCGCAGTCGTTGCTGCCAAGTCCGTAGAGCCGCTGCTCGGTGTGGGGCTGACCCTGAGTGTCGGTGGTATATATGCTCTCGATAGAGGGTGTGAAGGGGTCGCGGGTCCATGTAGCGACGGGTTTCACGGTGTCAATATGGGCGTTGAGCAGCACGGTGGGGCGCCCATCGCTCCAGTCGGGGGACTTCACCCATACGTTGTTGCCATGCCGCTCAGGCTGATAGCCATAGTTGCGGAGCGTCTGCTCCATAATGTCGGCAGCTTTGTTTTCCTCGCGGCTGACGCTGGGGGTGGCGATGAGGCGTTGCAGCAGTTCTACTGCTTCGGTGGTATATGATGTCATGGATTATCGGATTATAAATTGAATGAAAAACGGAAACGGAACAGATGCCGGTCAGAACTTGAACGTCACATTGGCTATTAGCTGGCGTCCAGCACGGGGAATACCGTCAATGAGCATAGAACCGATGTTGTAACGATTGTTGAGGATATTCTTCAGTGTCAGACCAATGTCGATGAAGGAGTTGACATAGCTGAGTCCCAGGGCGATGTTGCACTGCGGATTGACGCGATAGAACTCTGATACGAATTCTGATTCTGAATATGTCTTTAGCAGGTCAACTGACTGGTAGTTAGTGGCAGTCTGGAATTGCACGGTGCCTCGTGCCCACAGCTGATGGTTGTGCTTGCGGTTGCGCCAGAAGCATCCCGATGCCGTCAGGTTGGCATGAAACTCGGGAGTGGAGTAAGTCTGCGACTTGTAGGTGATGTAGTTGTCGGATGTCATGACGCGCTGCCACGTGGCATTGAAGTTCAGGAACAGGTTGTCGTTGGTGTATTGCGCCGAGGCATCAGCACCCAGGATGCGCACTTTGCCTGCATTGATGAAGATAAAGTTCGAGCCATCGGGATTGTATCTCATGCTGGGATTGAGCACTACGATGTCTTTCAGAATGTTGTAGAAGGCACCGATTTCCGCATTGAAGTGTTTGCGTGGGTCGTGATAGGATGCTCCGATGTTGAATGAGTTCATCGTCTCGGGCTTCATCTCGCTGCCGCCGCCAAAGATTGTCAGTATGCTGGCACGGTAAATGTATGCTGCATCAACGAAACTGTAGTTGTAATTGCCGCGTAGGGAGAACTTGTCGGTAAGCTTGTAGATGAGAGAGAAACGCGGCGAGAGGCGATTGATGGACTTGCCGTTAAACCGGCGCTTGTGGTCTAAGCGCAGTCCGGCGTTGAATATGAAGTTCTTTGTACGCGGCATGAAGTAATGCTTCATCTGGGCATAGGCGGACAGGGATGTCTCGCTTCCGTCTTTGAAAATGGCATTTGAGGACAGTGTGCTTGCAGCTATGAAGTTACCGCCAAGGGTGATATTGCCGTTTGAAAGGTGGAAGTGCTCAAACTGTCCACCAAAGACCAGCGATCCTTCTCCCAG
>DEKQ01000126.1 GCA_002353975.1 Prevotellaceae bacterium UBA2718 | reverse complement strand
TCGAGAGATGCAGGGTGGTTAACCCTGCATCTCTTTTAGGAATGTCTCTGCCCGTTGGAGGTCTTCGGGCGTGTCGATGCCGACAGTCTCTGCATCGGTCAGTCCTACGCGTATTCGGTAGCCGTTTTCGAGCCAGCGCAATTGTTCCAGGCTTTCTGCGAGTTCCAGAGGCGATTGCGGCAATTGGGTGATTTCGTGCAATACCTCGCGCCGATAGGCATAGATGCCCAAATGTTTGAGATAAGGGAAACGGGACAGCCATTCTGCTTGTTCTGCCCCTCGGACGTAGGGGATGACGGAGCGTGAGAAGTAAAGGGCAAATCCTTGTCGGTCGGTGGCGATTTTAGGCGAGTTAGGATTGTTGACGGCCGCCATGTCCTCAAAACGCTTTCCGAGTGTACCTATCTGAGTGTCAGCGTTGTCAAACAGCTGCATGAGTGTTTTGATTTGCGACGGTTGTACAAAGGGTTCGTCTCCCTGGATGTTGATAATCACATCGGCATCGGTGCCAATCTTTTCTGCTGCTTCTTCAATGCGGTCGGTGCCGCTCTTGTGGTCGGCACGGGTCATGACTACGCGCCCGCCAAACTGCTCGACGGCTTTCTGGATGCGCTCGTCATCGGTGGCCACCCAAGCCTCGTCAAGCACCGAGGTGGCCTGCTCGTAGACGCGCTGGATGACCGTCTTGCCGCCCAACAGGGCCAAAGGCTTGCCTGGAAAGCGTGTCGAGGCATAGCGGGCGGGTATGATTGCAATGTATTTCATTCTTAATAAATTTTATTTTGCCTGCAAAGTTAGTGAATATTTTTTAAAACGCTTTGCAGTCTCATGTTTTTTTTCTACCTTTGTAAGGTTTTTGAATCGAATCGTATGATGAAACGCTATATATTTGTTGCTATATTTACACTGACTGCGCTGGTTCTGCCAGCCCAGAAAATCACCCTCGGCTCATATACGTTCAAGGATGGAGGCCTCTATCAGGGTGAGATGCAGTCGGGCAAGCCCTATGGAAAAGGCAAGACCACGTGGAAAGACGGCGACTCCTACGAGGGAGACTATGTAAAGGGCAAGCGTCAAGGCTTTGGCACCTACACCTTCTCAGACGGAGAGCGCTATGAGGGTTCTTGGATGCAGGACCACCAGCATGGACAGGGAACCTACTATTATTCCAACAATAACCGGTATGTTGGTCTGTGGTATCGTGACAACCGTGAGGGGCACGGTGTGATGGACTATTATAACGGTGACCGCTATGACGGGCTGTGGAAGGACGACCTCCGGCATGGAAAGGGTCGCTACACCTTCAAGGGAGGTGCTTTCTATGATGGCGAGTGGAAAGCTGACAAGAAAAACGGTCGCGGGCTCTTTGACTGGGGAGATGGATCCTCCTATGACGGCCAGTGGGTCGACGACCATCAGCAGGGCAAGGGCTCTTATCGTTATGCCAACGGCGACACTTATGTCGGGCTGTTCCATAACGACCTGCAACACGGCAAGGGCATCTATAAATTTCAGAACGGCGACATCTACGAGGGCGACTATGTGCAGGGCATGCGCACCGGACAGGGTGTGTTCCACTATGCCAATGGCGACAAGTACACTGGCCAGTTCCTCGATGGTGACAAGGCGGGTCGCGGCATTCTGGTATGGAAGAATGGCGATGTCTATCAGGGTGAGTGGAAGGCCGATGCCCCCAACGGTCGTGGTAAGCTGACCCTGAAGAACGGTGATGTCTTTGAGGGGCAGTTCCAGAATGGAAAGATCCACGGTGAAGGCATTGTCCGCTATGCCGACGGTTCGAAGTTCAAAGGCCACTTCCGCCAGGGTAAGCGCAATGGTCCTGCCATCGAGGAGGACAAGCAAGGCAACCGTTTTGAAGGCAACTATGTGGACGACCGCCGCGACGGTAGCTTCATTGAGAAAGACCGAAACGGGAATATTACAGCCCGTGGTACTTATATCCGCGGACAGCGCAGAGCAGAAAGAAATTAAATGTTTAACTACTTAAAGCAATACAATTATGATTATCGACAAACTCGAAAACTTGAAAAACTATGCATCGGTGAACCCCCTGTTCCCCAAAGTGGTAGAATTCCTCCAGCAGAACGACCTGAACGCATTGGAGGCAGGCAAGCATGAAATTGTGGGCAAAGACCTCTTTGTCAACATCCAGATGGCCAAGGGCCGCACCCCTGCTGAGGCTACTATCGAGACCCACAACAACATGATTGACATTCAGATTCCGCTCTCGGATGCCGAGACCTTTGGCTATACTCAGCGCGACCAGCTGCCCGAGGCAGAATACAATGCAGAGAAGGATATTACCAAGATTCCCAATCTGGCTGCCGACAGCTACATCACCTGCCAGCCCGGCATGATGGCTATCTTCTTCCCACAGGACGGACATGCTCCCTGCATTGCCGGTGTTCCCGAAATCAAGAAAGCAATCTTTAAAGTAAAAGCATAACTATGGCAACGACAAAGAAGACAACAACTGCAACGAAGAAGGCTCCTGCCAAGAAGACCGC
>DEKQ01000048.1 GCA_002353975.1 Prevotellaceae bacterium UBA2718 | reverse complement strand
CTGCTTGGCTCCCACCAGATAGCCCAGCTGCACACCAGCCTTCAGGGCCAGTCCGGGCAACAGTTTAGGCTCGATATAGAAGTGCAGCAGGATGGGAACACTCACAAAATGCAGCGACTGAGACAGTTCTCCTACCTCTGGCAACTTGCCATAGGTATAGCCCTCGTTCGAGTAGAACACACCTGCCGAGACTGCCACCTGTGTCCATGCCTGATACTCCACATCGGCACCCGCCGTCATGGCCCACTTATACTTTACCTTCTGCGATGCCTGACTGTTCAAGTTCTCGTAGATCACATCCTGCTCCGACAGTTTTGACATGTTCACACCCACGCGTGGAGTCAGCGTCCATGAGCCGACAGCTCCCTGGGCCTTGACACCACACACTACAGCCATCATGACTGCGATCATCAATAGTCTTTTCATACGCTTTTCTTTTACTTTTAGAAACGTTTCTATTCCTCTTTTATTGTATGACCACCATGCGGACTTGCTGAGCTTAGTTGCCGATGCCTGCCTTCATAGCATAGTGACAGAAACCTTCAGCAAGGATTAAGTTACAACGGTACATTTTTTGTTTTTTGGTTTATTTTGTGTATCTTTGCAGGCACAAATACGATAGACTATGTATAAAACCATCGCGTACCTTATTATATTAGGCTGTCTGCTGTCAGCATGTTCCGAGGGTGAGCCCGACTACCGCATCGGTGTATCACAATGTGCAAAGGGACACTGGCGCGAGAAGGTGAACCATGAGATGCTGGCTGCCCAACATCTGTACGACAAGAACGTCAAGGTGATGATAGCCAGTGCCGATGACGATACGCAACAGCAAATCAGACAGATAGACAGTCTTGTAAATCTGGGCATCGACTTGCTGGTAGTAGCTCCCAACGAGGCTGCACCCATTTCGGAAGCCATCGCACGTGTCAGGAAGAAAGGCATCCCTGTCATCTGCTTCGACCGCAAGGCAGAAGGTGACAATTTCACAGCCTTTATCGGGGGCAGCAATGCAGAGGCAGGCCATGCTATAGGCGTGAACGCTGTCGACATAGCCCACGGTATCAAGTCCGAAGGGCGTAAACCCTTCATTCTGGAGATTACAGCCCTGATTAGCAGTTCGCCTGCCCAGGAGCGCCATCGTGGGTTTGCCCAGGCCCTGCGAGGGCACGACGAGTTAGAATATGTATGCGAAGAGGGAGACTGGAGTTCAGAGACCACCTATCATATCGCGATGGAGCACATCCGCTCTGGCCACGTGCCCGACATCATATTCTGCCATAACGACGGCATGGCCACAGGAGCCTACAAGGCCGTGGTGGAGACGAAGAAGGAAAAACAGATCAGCATCCTCGGTATTGACGGCATGCCGGGTGAGGGTTTAGACTACGTACAGTTCGGCCACCAAGTAGCCAGCTATGTATATCCCACAGGAGGTGCCGAGATAGTGAAGTTAGCATTGGACATCCTAACCGGAAGGCCCTATAAGAAGATAAACACGCTGGAGGGTATACTGGTGGTAAAAGAAAATGTTTGGTCTATTGCCACCACTACGAAGGAACTGATGAAGCAAAACGACCGTCTGGTGACCATTCAGGACAAGCTGGAGGAATACCTTGGGTTGTACAACACCCAACGAAAGGCTCTATGGGCCAGCCTGGCACTCATCACACTGCTGGTAACAGCTGTTATAGCCATCTGGCGAGCCTACATCCTGAAGCGTCGAGCCATCCGTCAGCGGCAGGCTCTGAACGAGGAGCAGACCCTGTTCTATGCCGATGCCAGCCGCAGAAAGGTTACCGAGATACTGAGTCCTTCGCTGGAAGAGCTACCCCAGCCCAAGTCGCAGGATGTGCTCTTTGCCGAAAAGCTTAACGAGGCAATACGCCAGAAGATGTCGAACCCCAACCTGAAGATGGATGACTTGGGAGAGACTATGGGGCTGAGTCGCGTACAACTTTACCGTCGTGTCAAGTCCATCACAGGACTGACACCTGTCGAGCTGCTCCGACGCATGCGTCTGCAGGAAGGTTACGTCCTGCTTTGCAACACCACCAAGACCGTTCAGGAGATTGCCTACGAGGTAGGATTTGGCACACCAGGCTACTTCTCTAAGTGCTTCAAACAACAGTACGGCAAGTACCCGATGGACCTTAGAAGTGAACAAAACTGACTTAATAGTCAACATTTGTTCGGTGAAACATTATTTTTAGTGCGTGAACGATTTCTTTTAATCGCTCGCGCACTTTTATAGTACTTTTGCCGCTGAAATTACAGCAAACAAATAGTACTAACAAAAAACCTAAGAAGCAAATGAAACAAACGAAACGATTCATTCTGAGTTTCTTCGCCCTGTTAGCCTGTACTATAATGTACGCGCAACAGACAATCACGGGTAGTGTCATCGACAAGACAGGCGAAACCGTCATCGGTGCCACCGTGATGGAGAAAGGAACATCGAACGGTACCATTACCGACTTCGATGGAAACTTCACACTGAAGGTGGAGGCAGGCAAGACGCTGGTCTTCTCCTACATTGGCTTTCTGACCCAGGAGCTGCCCGCAAAAGACGGCATGAAGGTCACGCTGCAGGACGATGCCCTCTCACTCGAGGAAGTCGTGGTCACGGGTTACACCACCCAACGTAAGGCAGACCTGACAGGAGCCGTATCGGTGGTCAGCCCCAGCGACCTGGCCAAACAGAACGAGAACAACCCCATCAAGGCCATGCAGGGCCGTGTGCCGGGCATGAACATCTCGGCTGACGGTGCTCCCTCAGGACAGGCTACGGTGCGCATCCGTGGTATCGGTACCCTGAACAACAACGACCCGCTCTACATCATC
>DEKQ01000159.1 GCA_002353975.1 Prevotellaceae bacterium UBA2718 | reverse complement strand
GGCGACTACACCCTCTTCGTCCTCGACGGCGACGTGCTCCTGCCGCGCCAGGTGCGCCTCGGCGAGTGCAACTACGACTACATCGAGGTCGTCAGCGGTCTGGAGCAGGGCGAGCAGGTCGTGGTCAGCGACATGACGAAGTACAAGGGGAAGGAGAAACTGAAGGTGGATTAGGATAATTTAACGCTCGCAGTGTTAATATCTCCGCAATTTCATCGTATATAATAAATAGAGTAAAGCAATCAACAAAATGCACATGAGACAAAGTATCATCACCCTATTCCCGACGTTCTTGCGTCCCTGTCGGTGGCAAGCGCTTCGCGATTACCGTCGCCTACCCGTAGCCTTTCTGCTCTTGCTCATCGCTGCCAGCGGGTGGGCACAGCAGGTATGGACCAACCCCGGCTATCGTAATGAACCACACGGATTCCAGTTTGATGTCAACGAAGTGGAGTTCCGTCCTGACGAGACGGTGCTGCACATCACCGTCAAGAACCATCCTAATGCCAAGTTCTCCTTCGGGAAATGCACCGTGCTGAAGACGGAGGACGGACAGTCGTACCCAATCATCAGTGCGAAGAAGACACGCGACGGCGAGACCGACCTTGCGCTCGACACGCATATCCCCATTCCCGAATCTGGCAAGACCGACGTGGCCCTACATTTCCAGCCGTTGCCCCAGGACGTCAGGCAGTTCGACCTTGTAGAGGGTTACGCCCGCAACTTCTTTAAGATATGGGACATCACCGACCCTGCCTACAAGCAGCAGGCGTCGCTCTTTGGCAGCAGCTGGCGCAACGTGGAGACGGGCGAATGGGTTATCAGTCTCTTCAGTGACAAAGCCATATATAATAATAAGGTATGGCAGTATGGCAAGAAGACGGACAAGAAACTGGTGTTATCTTCTGGAAAAGAAAAGATAACCGTCTCTGTCGGCAAGGAGAAAGACGGCAAGCGCTTATTCAATATCGGCGGCAAGAAGCTGACGCTCGCAGCCATCACAGCCAACTCCATCGGCGACTATCCAACAGCCGACAACACTTCATTCAACACTGAGATGAGGGAGGGCAACGCCATCGTGAGCGGTTGGCTGAGGTATCCCAAGGAGATTCTGCAAAACAGTTTGACCATCGAGGCTACATACGGCAACGTCGCCACCGACGACTATGCACGCGTCTCTACCCCCGTTGACTCTCTCGGCCGGTTCGAGTTGAGTGTGCCGCTGGTTGGCACACAGTCGGTTTCCTTGCTCATACAAACTAAGCAGAATGCGGCGTTTGACGTTGTCGGCGTCGTACTGACGCCAGGCGAGAAGTATTTCATGCTGAATGACTTCAAATCGTCGCAAACGCTCTTTATGGGCGACGACGCCCGACTGCAGAACGAGTTGCAGGCAGATAGTCCTGGCATGGACTATGTCGGCTTTATCGACAACCCGGTGAGCGATGACTCCGTGAGGGTCATGGCTCAGCAGTGGATACACAGTTATGAGCGATGCTTGGCAAAGACCAAGGACTTCCTGGCTCAGCACCCTAACCTGAGCAAACGCTTTCGTGACTATATCCGTGCGAGTCTTCGCATAAGCATCTGCTCCCAACTGTTGATGATGCACTACGACACCTATACCCGCTTGTTGCCTGCCGACGTGATGGAGTGGGTGGAGCAGCACTCTGCCGTTGACACCACATTGCCTGTCAATCTAATTAGCGGACTGGCTTCGATGTTGAGATACAAGCGTGAGTGCTACACCTGGGGCGACCCACGAATCAATGTGTTGTGGAGGCGGCCAGCCATCCTGCCTTGGCTTGAGCAGAGGGGAATGCTCCGCCTGAACGACAAGGAGCGTCAGGCCGTCAGCCAGATGGAGAAGATGAACCATGAGATCTTCGCGCTCTATTCGGAGATAAAAGACCGTAAGGCACTCAACGATTCCGTCGCGGCGGTGCAGGAGAAATACGCAGAGGCAGAAAACATCATCACCACGATTCAAGAAAGCGAAGACTATCTGAAGGCAGCGAACACGCTCTGTGTGGGCGGTGAGCAGGGCATCGCCCATGCCATCATCGACTCGCTTTGCACCGACCCGCTCGTGGGCAGCATCTACCATGCGCAGATCCTCAATGAGTACATCGACCACGAAAGGTGCGCACTCCCCGAGGACGTGGAGCCTTACATTGCACTGATCAAGGAGCCTTACTTCAGGAAAGTCATTACTGATAAAAATGAGTACTTTAAGCGATTGATGAGTGAAAAGCAGGAGGCCGTGAATGCGGTGATCCATCCGTCGACGGATGTAGAGGGACTCACCGACGGCAAGGCTATCCTCGACAAAATCATCGAGCCCTATCGGGGCAAGATAGTGTATCTTGACATCTGGGGCACGTGGTGCGCCCCGTGCAAACGCAAGTTGAGCGAGTCGCACAAACTCAAGGCCGAACTTGAGGACTATGACATCGTGTATCTCTACTTAGCCAACCGTTCGCCCGAGAAGTCGTGGAAGAATGTCATTGCAGAGTATAACCTCACCGAGTCCAACTGTGTTCACTACAACCTGCCCGCCGGCCAGCAGCATGCCGTTGAGCAGTACGTCGGGCTGACAGGCTACCCCACCTACCGCCTTTTCGACAAGCAAGGCCGCATGCATCACCTCAACTGGCTCGACGACGAAAACCTGGCGGAGTTCAAGAAGAAACTTGATGCGATGGAAAAATAATTGGGATTAACAACGAAATGAATATGAAGAAAACCATCATCACCATCCTGCTCGCCCTCGTGGCTGTGGCGGGACTGGCACAGACCAAAAAGACTGCTATAGTCAAAGGTTATTCACCCGCGTTGGAAGACAGCACGGTAGTAAACATTTATGTCGACAATGTGAGTGTGGCATCAGACACCGTTTTCGGTGGACGCTTCATGCTTAGTGTTCCAGTGGAGAAGCTCACTAATAGTTCTTTGTTCCTCTGGGGTAAAGGCTGTCCCAACTACTTGTCAACGCTCTTCCTAAGTCCTGGTGTGACTGTAAGCCTGACGGGCACGGACTGCCTCCATCCTTTATGGAAAGTGGATAGCCCGGTGCCAGAGCAACAGACCATCAACAGGATTATGGAACATAACAGCGATGCCATCAGAGAATACCTGCTAATTGATTTGGATGACGCTTCCTGGAACAAAATGCTGCCTGTCTATATGAAAATTCTCAAACAGACAATGGACATTCTGCCGTCGTTGCCCGTAGATGCCGCATCGCTGACTGAGTTGGAGGGAGTGGCACATACGGCAAAGAACATGAACGATTTCCCCTACATGCAACAACTCAAAGAGCTGGAGGCATCTACAGCAGCACGTGCTCCGAAAGGCTTTGAGCAGGAGCTGGCAATGATACACGCATTCGTCTATCCCGCACATATTCAGCAGGTGGGGGAAGAGTTTGTTGATGCCGAACTCTTCGATATGCAAGGCAACACGCATCGTCTTTCAGAGGCCTTCGCGGATGGCCGCTATGTACTGCTCGACTTCTGGAGCCTTGGCTGTGGCCCATGCCGCATGGCAGAGCCAGAGATGAGAGAGGTCTATGAGCGAATGAAGGGAAGGTTGGAAATCATTGGCATCAATCAAGACAACACCTCTGCATGGAAAGAGAACGACTGGAGCAAAAAGATTATATGGAAGAACTGGAGCGACGGAAAGATGGGCAAGGGAGGCGTTGAAAGCCACTATTGCGACCAAGACGCCATACCATACTATGTACTCCTGTCGCCTGACGGTCGTATCCTTTGGAAGAATGTAGGTTACGGCATAGGCTGGTTCTTAGGAATGGCCGAGGCCATCAGTGGCCCCAAGCAGGACAACAGCGCCAACCTGTCATTGGCAGTCCGCCATATCGATGTCAGTTCTGAAAGTACGACCGTTGCTTTCCGCTACTATGGGAAGAAAGACTACTGGTTCCGCATTGTCGGTGATTCCTACATCATAGCAAATGGTAAGAAATACAAGGTGACAACTGCCGA
>DEKQ01000060.1:1276-6061 GCA_002353975.1 Prevotellaceae bacterium UBA2718 | reverse complement strand
AATATAGATCACTTTGCAAAGTTTTCTTGTCTCTTAACAGAAATGCGGTGGTGTTTCTTGAAAGAAATTCGGTGGTTTTTCAGACAGAAATTATTATAATTAGAATAATTTTCGTTGTCAGATAGCCCAACTGCGCGAGCTAATTATCTTAATTATATTAATTTCTGTCCCTTTCCGTCCTTCATTTCTGTTTGCAAAGTTACTAATAATTTCTTTCCGTTTCCGAAAATCGCGAAATAACTGCATCACTTTAACATCCGTTTACACGGCTTTTTAACATTTCGCCATCCTTCGATGCGCCATATAGCAATGGTAGGTGAATATGACCCTATTAGCACGTAAATAACAGGGAAATCGCATTGAGATAACCACCTAAAAACAAGGGTTTTAGGCTGCAAAACACCCGCTTTGAAAGCTGCTGAAAATGTGGTAGTTACATCAGCGCGACAAGAAATAGGGCAAGTGGCCTTTTTATTACGCATCTCATATTGTGTTAACAGATGAAATGTTTGTTAACATTTGGATTTGGGCCATTAGGCCATTAGGCCATTAGGCCATTAGTGTTTTTGAGAGGGTGAGGGAGAATCATATATTAATAATATATCTTCTCGCGCGTACATTATTATATTAGGAAATTACCTTCAATTTTGCTTATTGGCCTATTGGCCTAATGGCCTAATGGCCCATTTCTGTAAAAATAGTCTTCTTTTTTTTGTCAATAAAAAGAAATTTGTACCTTTGCATTCGATAGATATTTTGAAACCTAAATATCTTTGCACTTGGCCGCTCAAAGCAGCACGTCATAGCCCTCACGGAAGAGATACAGGACTGCGAGGAAAGGCAGGAAATGGTGTGGGTGAGCATTGAGGATTGACCATTGACCATTGACCATTGATTAGAACAAACCTTCACTGCCCTTATGGGTGGTGAAGGTTTGTTCTATATGATGTACCTTTTTTACGCATAATACGGATACCGTGCATGGCGTTTACTTCTTCTCCGCTAATGTCTTGCGCACAGTTTTCTTCTTCTCTGTGGTAGCAGATTTCGTCTTTGTCCTGGTTGCGGTGGTGCGCGTCTTTGGTGCTTTGGTTGCCTTTGGCGCATCAGCAGAAGCATCAGCAGGGGCAGTCTCTGTCGTTTTCTTTGTCGTTTTCCTTACTGCTGTGCGGCGCTGTGGCTTCTTGGCAGGAGCCTCAGGGGCTTCCGGCTGCTCTGAGGCAGGCTGGTCTGCACTTTCTGCTGCAACGGGAGACTCAGTTGCCTTCTTGCTTGTGCGCCTTGCAGCTGTACGGCGTTGGGGCTTCTTGGCAGGAGAAGCAGCCTCTGGCTGTGGGGAAGCGGAGGCAGGAGACTCGGTGACGGTTCCCGACGGAGAGCCGTCGGGCACAGTGGCATTAGCTGACCCGGAAGTGGCGGCAGTTGGTTCTGAAGTGGCGGCAGCAGGTTCTGGAGTTGCGGCAGGTTCAGAAGGAGCTTCTTGACGGGGCTGTTGCTGCTGCTTGTCCTGCTGAGGCTGTTGCTGCTGCTTGTCCTGCTGGCCTTGCTGTTGCTGCTTGTCCTGTTGAGACTGCTGCTTGTCCTGCTGAGACTGCTGCTGAGGTTGCTGCTGCTTCTTTTGCTGCTGCTGTTGCTTCTTGTCCTGAGACTTTTGTTGCTGCTGTTTGTTTTGCTGTTGTTGCTGCTGCTTCTTCTGCTGAGCCTGTTGCTGCTGTTGCTGTTTCTTCTCCTGTTTACGCTCAGGCTGCTCCTCTGCCTTTATGAAAAGATTGTCGCTGCGGTGCTTATCTCCCTGACGGAAGGCATACTCATCGATAGTGAGCTGTGCAAGGGGCTGGCTGCTGCGAGGCGCAGAAGTGCTAAGCGGCTGCACCTCTGACATCCAAGGCGTGCCGTCAGCCATCTGTATATAATGGTACTGGCGCGTGTAGTTATCGAGCAAGCGCAGGTCGTCGAAGGTGAATGCCATAGGCCTGAGCAGCGTGTATGTGGCGTTCCACTCATCGTCGCCGATGGCATTGATGCGCTGCAGGTCATCGCAGAGTGCAATGGAGCGTATCGCCACGCTGGCATCGTTGGTGAGCAGAAGCACTTTCTTGCCTGCGGTGAAGAGTTCTACGACGCGACGCACTATGGCGGGGTCGGCAAAGGCTGCATGATGGCTCTCGCTGCTTATGCCCTCTATGCGCAGACGGTTCTCGCGCTGCATGGAGAGGATGAGGCGCTTGGCCAAGCGGGCAGCGGCATTGAGATACACGAGGTTGTCAGAGAAGTCGGCCTCCTTGTGGTTCACAGGGTCCTGCACGGCTGCAAAGCGGTCTATCTCCTCGTAGGTCTCGCCCATAATGATAAACTTGCCCCCACGATGGCGCATCATCTTGGATATGAAGTCAAGCTGGCGCTCAAACATCAGGCGCGTATTGCCTCTGTTGTCACCGTGGGAAACGGCGTTAAGCTCAAGCCACACATTAGTGTCGCTGATAACTATGTCATAATCAAGGACACCCGAAAGTATCTCCTGAAGCATGAGGTGTCGCTGATGAACCTCCTCGAGCGTCAGCTGCTGTATCTGCTGGTCGCTGAGGATGAGGTCCTTCTGCGGAGTATTGATAAGATCTATTATGTTCACGTGATAATTGTGTTGTATTTTGTTTATGGGGTTACAGCGGCATGTTGCCGTGCTTCTTTGGCGGGTTGCTCTGGTTCTTGTTGCGGCACATTTCGAGTGACTGTATGAGGCGCGTACGCGTGTCGCAAGGCTCTATGATTTCGTCGATGTAACCGAGTTCTGCCGCCATCATAGGATTAGCAAACTTCTCGCGATACTCCGCTATCTTCTCCTGCCTTACCTCCGGCGTCTCCTTACGGTAGAGGATGTTGCACGCTCCCTCTGCTCCCATCACGGCAATCTCAGCCGTCGGGTAGGCAAGGTTCACGTCAGCACCGATGCACTTTGAGTTCATCACGATGTATGCGCCGCCGTATGCCTTGCGGGTGATGAGCGTAACCTTTGGCACAGTAGCCTCGGCAAAGGCATATACAATCTTCGCTCCGTGGCGTATGATGCCGTGATGCTCCTGGTCAACGCCCGGCAGGAAGCCCGGAACATCGAGCAGAGCCACGAGAGGGATGTTGAAGCAGTCGCAGAAGCGTATGAAGCGAGCCGCCTTGTCAGAGGCATCGATGTCGAGCGAGCCTGCGAGGTGATTAGGCTGGTTGGCCACAAAGCCTATGGTACGGCCAGCGAGGCGACCGAAACCGATTACGATGTTCTTGGCAAAGTCCGGCTGTATCTCAAAGAAATACTGCTGGTCGCAGACGGGTTCGATGATGTCCTTAATGTCGTAAGGCACATTGGGGTCGGCTGGTACCACGTCGTCCAGCTCGTGACACACGCGGTGCAGGTCATCCGTAGCAACACGCACGGGGGCATCCTCCATATTGTTTGAGGGGATGAAGCCAATGAGCTCGCGTATGGTCATCAGCGTCTCCTCATCGTCGTTGCACAGGAAATGCGACACGCCGCTGATGGAGTTGTGGGTCATGGCGCCGCCGAGGGTTTCCTTGTCCACATCCTCGTTGGTGACAGCCTTAACCACGTTAGGGCCTGTGACGAACATCTGGCTCTGCTCCTTGACCATCAGGATGAAGTCAGTCAGCGCTGGCGAGTAGCATGAACCACCGGCGCAAGGACCCATGATGGCGGAAATCTGCGGAATGACACCACTTGCCATCACATTGCGACGGAAGATGTGGGCAAAGCCGGTAAGGGAATCCACACCCTCCTGTATGCGTGCGCCGCCGGAGTCATTAAGGCCGATGATGGGGGCCCCGTTCTTGAGCGCAAGGTCCTGAACCTTGGCTATCTTCTGTGCGTTGGCAGCACTCAGCGAGCCGCCGAGGACTGCGAAGTCAAAGGCATAGACGAAGACGATGCGCCCGTCTATCTTACCATAGCCGCTGATGACGCCGTCGCCGGGAATGCGCTTCTTCTCCATTCCGAAGTCGTGGCATCTGTGCACGACGTGCTTATCTATCTCTACAAATGAATCCTTATCAAGGAGTGTCTCTATTCTCTCGCGTGCGGAGAGTTTCTTTATTTCTTTTTCCATTGTTTTCTTAGGGGTTGAATTGCTTATGGGGGTAATGGGCTAAATGGGGTTAATGGGCTGAATGGGGGTAATGGGCTTGAGAGGGGGTTAATGACAAAATCAATTCTGGGTATCTACGGTCACCATTGTCTGGTTTGCCATTACGTTGTCGCCCTCCTTCACGAGGACTTCCCTGATGACACAGTCGGCTGAAACCTTATAGTTGGACTGCATCTTCATGGCCTCCATAGTGAGTACGGAGTCGCCTGCCTTCAGTTTGTCACCAGGCTTGACATAGACCTTCACAATCTTGCACGGCATAGGCGACGTGATATTGTTGGCCTGAGCCACATCCTCCGCTCCCTTGTTGCGGCGCATACGCATGTATTTGGCCTGCGAATCAAGGATGTCGATATCGTAAACCGAATAGTTAAGGTTGGCGCGGTAGCCCTGTCCCACACCTGGAGTGGGCGGAACGGTAGCGTTCTTGTGTGTCAGTTCTACGTTGTATGAGTTGCCTTTGTGGATGATGGAATAGACATTCTTCTCAAGTGCGCAGATGTCCACATCATACACCTTATCGTCTAACGCTACCTTCACGTGGTTGCCCTCCTTGCTCAGCAGCGTCACCTCCATCATTTTATTTCCTACTTGTATTTCCATTGTTACGAATTAAAGCCCCACCCCAGCCCTC
>DEKQ01000060.1:904-1149 GCA_002353975.1 Prevotellaceae bacterium UBA2718 | reverse complement strand
GAATCGGGTTCGGTGGATTGCGGTTTGTTCTCCTCTATGTTCATCACATAGTCTATATAGGCAGCTATGACAGCCATCGGCTCCGAGTCGTTCTTGAACCCGCTGCGAGGCTTCAGGCGCTCCTGATTGCGTTCTATGAAGTAAGTATTGTAATTACCGTTCTTGAAATCAGGCACATCGATGATGCGGCGCAGGTAACGGATATTGGTGGTAAGACCCGTAATCTTATACTCATAGAGCACACG
>DEKQ01000060.1:572-766 GCA_002353975.1 Prevotellaceae bacterium UBA2718 | reverse complement strand
CGCGTTCCGATACCCTGCGGCACGCTCAGCTGCTGTATGACTCCAGGCGAAGGCATGAAGTTGTGTTCCGTGTCCTCAGCGCAGATACGGCACTCAATGGCATGTCCGTGCTGGTGTAAATCCTCCTGCTTGAAGCGCAGAGGCAAACCGTCGGCCACGCGAATCTGTTCCTTTACCAGGTCAACGCCAACGAC
>DEKQ01000060.1:322-513 GCA_002353975.1 Prevotellaceae bacterium UBA2718 | reverse complement strand
CGGGTGTTCATCTCAAGGAAGTAGAAATGGTGGTACTTGTCAACGAGGAACTCTATCGTTCCCGCTCCGACATAGCCTACAGCCTTTGCTGCCGCCACGGCCTTTGCGCCCATCTCCTTACGGAGATTGTCATCGATGAAGGGTGAAGGGCTCTCCTCCACTATCTTCTGGTGGCGGCGCTGCACGGAGCA
>DEKQ01000060.1:0-266 GCA_002353975.1 Prevotellaceae bacterium UBA2718 | reverse complement strand
ACGTTGCCCTGCTGGTCGCCAAGAATCTGGAACTCGATGTGGTGTGGCTCCTCCACGAACTTCTCGATATATACGGTATCATCTCCGAAGCCCGCCATAGCCTCGCTCTTTGCGGCCTCATACATCTCCCGCACCTCGCTCTCCTCGTGGATAAGGCGCATACCCTTGCCGCCGCCACCCATAGAAGCCTTGAGCATCACGGGGAAACCTATCTCCTTTGACACGGCGATAGCCTCTTCCACGCTCTGCAGGGGTTGCTCCGTTCC
>DEKQ01000024.1 GCA_002353975.1 Prevotellaceae bacterium UBA2718 | reverse complement strand
GTCTTGACGTAGTGCATCAGGTCGTGGTGGTATAGCGACAAGATGTGTCGGGCATGTTCCGTGTCCGCGTTTTCGCCTTCCGTTGTGTCGGCAGGGATGGACTCTAATGTCTGCTTCGCCTTCTGCACGGCGCTTCGTTTCGTCGTGGTGCGAACGGTGACGGTGCTGTTGATGAGAAATCCCGTCAAGGCGGTGAGAAAGCTCAGCAGAAAGATAAGGTCGTAGTTTCCCAGGGTCTCATATATTGCCAGACCCACGGATGGCGATATGGCCGTTGCGAGGTTGTTGCTCAGACCGTAGTANNAGCCCGTAGTAGCCGATGCCCTCCGTGCGGCGGCTGGAGGGCAGCACGTCGATGGCCACCGTGCTGTTGCTGACCGTAACGGTGCCAAACGGTGCACCGTGAAGTGTACGGATGAGGGCAAAGAGAATGAGCGAGCCGCCTATGAGATACCCTAAGAAGAACCCCGCAAAGAGCCCATAGCTGACAAGCAGCACCGTCTTGCGGTTGTAGGTGTCAACGATGTAGCCGCTGAACAGACGGGCAATCAAGGCCATCACCGTATAGCCCGACAGGACAACACCGATGGTATGCTTGCCTGCTCCGAACTGCTCAGAGAGGTACAAGGGCAGAATAGGCATCACCAGCATGAAGGAGAAGAATATCATGAAGTTTGCCAACCACACCTTTGTGTAGTTGGCATTCCATAGCTTTGGTATTGTCTGATTCTGCAATTCCATTCTTCACTCTTCACTTTTCACTTTTCACTCTTCACTCCAGCCACCGTGCCCTGCGTTTCTTTGCTGCGCAAAGCGTCACAAGTGCCGAGCGCTCCGCAGGGAAATTTTTCACTCTTCACTCTTCACTCTTCACTTTTCACTCTCCGCGTCGCGCTCCTTAATATATGCGATGCAATCCTCGAAGGTCTTGAACGTATGCTTTTCGGGGATGAGTCCGGGGATGATATGTGTCTTGTGCATTATGGCATTGGCCTGTGGCTGGATGATGGTCATCAGCACCTCATAGCCCTTGGCCTGCAGGTCCTTGATGGCTGTCTCCATAGCGTATGCACCAGACTGGTCCATGAACGTGACGCGCCTCATACGGATGATGATGGTGCTGATGTCCTTAGGCACATCGTGCATCACCTTGTTGAATCCCGTGATGGAACCGAAGAACACCGGTCCGCCGAGACGCTGGATATACACGTGCTTCTTCATCTCCTCAGTTACGCTGCCCTCATCATTCCACGGCATGGTCCTGTCAAACTCCTGCTCCAGCGTGACACCGGCATACTGACGCTCTATCAGGTCGCCGGCACGCATCATGAAGAGGAAGCAGGCTATCACCATGCCTATGCCGACAGCGGTCAGCAGATCCACGAATACCGTCATGAGGAATACCACGATGAGCACAAAGGCATCGGCCTTGGGGATGTGGGTCAAGTCGCGGAAACCGCGGAAGTCTATGATACCCCATCCAACGGTGATGAGTATGCCTGCCAGCACTGCCAGCGGCACATACTTCACGAGAGAGCCGAGGCCGAGGAGGATGGCCAGCAGCAGGATGGCATGAACCATACCTGAGAGCTGCGTACGTCCGCCGCTCTTCACATTGACGACGGTACGCATAGTGGCACCGGCTCCGGAGATGCCGCAGAACAGTCCGGCACATGCGTTGCCGATGCCCTGGCCGATGAGCTCGCGGTTGCTGTTGTGCTTGGTCTTGGTGAGATTGTCGGCCACGACAGAGGTCAGCAGCGTGTCAATGCTGCCCAGTCCGGCAAGGGTGAGGCCCGGCACGATGGCTGCCTCGATGGCCGTCAGCCAGTCAATACTGCTGACGTCAATGGCATCCTTCATAAACAGAGGCAGGGGAAGGCCTGCGGGAATGTCGCCGATGGTCATGGCTGAGTCGTATGACAGGCCAACGGAAACCAGCGTCATCACAATCAGTGCCACCAGGGTGGAGGGCACTTTCTTCGTAAGGTGTGGCAGGGCGAGGATAAGCAGGATGGTGCCTATGCCTATTGCCAGGGCCATAAGGTTGATGCCCTGTGAGCAAGCCTCAGGGAACTGGGCTATCATGTCAATGGTGCTGACGGGTGACTTGCGGCCTATCAGCGGATAGAGCTGCTGCAGGATGATGATGACGCCGATGCCACTCATGAAGCCTGAGAGGACGGGGTAGGGGATGTACCTCACGTACTTGCCTATGCGTATCAGTCCGAAAAGAATCTGGAACAGTCCGCAGAAGATGCCTGCCAGCGACATGGCTATCAGCACGGTGCCGATGCTGCCGCCGCTCGCAGTCCACGCGCCGCTGATGATTGAGGCCGTAATGACCGTCATGGGACCCGTAGGACCGGAAATCTGTGAGTGCGTGCCGCCGAAGAGAGAGGCAAGGAAGCCCAGCATAGTAGCTCCCACAAGGCCTGCCAAGGCTCCGATGGAAGAGGCCTCAGGACTGTCAATGCCGCCAAAAGCCTGAATACCGAAGGCAAGGGCTAAGGGAAGGGCCACAATGCCAGCCGTGATACCACCGAAGATATCACCCTTGATGTTGTTTGTCTTAATGAATGCCATTTGAAATACAATCTGTGTGTGCCGTGAATGTGGCACACTGTATGAGAAACTAAATAGGGTGCAAAGGTACTACAAAAATATGAAACGGCCAATTATCAGTAAGATAAATTGACCTCCGTCTGTTAAGTTTTTCTTTTTTCGGATTATCTCTTGCACGAGTACAGTTTTTTTTCTACCTTTGCACGCCGAGATCGTACTGGTTCGATAGGGATACTCATCAAATAAATCGAAAACCCCAGGACACGTCTTCCTTGCCAATGGCGGGCCACAAATAAGTCTTTCAGACCAAGCTATATGCCGGTGGATTACAGCAGCGGGAAGCCCCTGAAACATATTCCTAAAGGAGTTTTCATCACATCATCAGTGCGGTCTCTTTTTTTTTGTAAATGCCATAATGCCCACAAGCTAAGTGCAGTTTGCAGGGGCAAATAAGATAAAAAAGGTTAAAACCTTTGCTAATCCATATAAAATTGCTATCTTTGCCCTTGATTTATGATAAGTCATAAATTAAGGCTAACTTAAACCCTAATTTAAGTCTATTACTAAAACCCTATAACAACCTATGAGTTACCTAAAGTTTCAAAAGGCTCTGATGACCAATCTGCAGGAATCCCTGAGGAGGGAATATCTGCGTACCAGCCGTTCAGGAGCCTATTCTTCAAGTACTGTGGTGGATTGTAACACTCGCAAGTATCATGGACTCTTCGTGGTGCCCATCCCAAGCATTGACGATGTGAACCATGTGCTGCTCTCGTCGCTTGACGCATCGGTGGTGCAGCACGGAGCCGAGTTCAATCTTGGACTACACCTGTACCGGGGCGGAGTGTGCAATCCTAACGGTCACAAGTATATCAGAGAGTATAACTGCGACAAAGTTCCGACAACGATATACCGGGTTGGCGGCGTGATGCTGCGTAAGGAGACTATCCTCCAGAATTACGATGACCGCGTAATGGTGCGTTATACCATAGATGACAGCCATTCTTCTGTCACGCTGCGCCTGCGCCCGTTCCTGGCGTTCCGTCGTTGCGATGAGCTGACGCATGAGAACTATAAGGCCATGCGCGACTATAGCGAGGTGCCTGGCGGTATCAAGACAACAATGTACGAGAACTACCCGCAGCTCTATATGCAGTTGTCGAAGAAGAATGAGTTTATCTTCACGCCAAACTGGTATAAGGGTCTGGAGTACTATAAGGAGGCTGATCGCGGATATGAGTGCATAGAGGACCTCTACGTGCCGGGCTACTTCGAGGTGGAAATGAAAAAGGGCGACGAGGTAGTGTTTACTGCGTCACTCAAGGAGTGCAAGCCATCTGGGCTGAAGAAGCTGTTCCAGGAAGAGGTGGATGTTCGCAGGCCACGCGACAATTTCTACAACACACTTGTGGCTGCGGCTCACCAGTTCCACTACAAGGAGACTCCCAAGGGCGCAAAGAATCCTGAGAAGGTGGCAGAGGAAGACAAGGAACACTACTTGCTCGCCGGCTATCCGTGGTTCAAGGTTCGCGCGCGCGATACCTTTATATCTTTACCTGGCCTGACGCTGGCAACAAACGAAAACGACTACTTCAGGGCAACCATGAAGACTGCGGAGAAGGGCTTGCGCGAGTTTATGACGGGCAAGCCGCTCACGGTGTCTATCTATGAGATAGAGCAGCCTGACGTGATGCTGTGGGCTATATGGGCCATACAGCAGTATGCCAAAGAGGTGTCGCTGGGCAAAGCGGTTGAGGAGTACGGCAAACTGGTGCTGGACATCATAGAGTACATAGAGAAAGGCAAGCACTTCAACCTTGAGCTGCGCGACAATGGCCTGCTCCATATAGAGGGACGCGATAAGCCAATGACATGGATGAACAGTATGGCCAACGGAAAGCCCGTCGTTCCGCGTACAGGCTTTGTCGTAGAAATCAATGCACTTTGGTATAACGCCCTGAAGTTCTGTGCTGAGATATATAGCTTAAACGGCAACAATGCAAAGGCTGCTCATGCAGAGGAACTGGCAGCAAAGGTAAAGACTTCATTCCAGCAGACATTCATCACTCCTGCAGGCTATCTGTTTGATTATCGTGAGGATGGCATAGAAGATTGGAATGTAAGACCAAATCAGATTTTTGCCGTTGCGCTGGATTATTCTCCACTCGAGCCCCAGCAGCAGAAAGTGGTACTTGATTTCTGTACCCGTGAGCTGCTGACACCAAAGGGACTCCGCACCCTCTCGCCGAAGAGCGGCGGATACAACCCGATGTACGTGGGACCGCAGGTGAAGCGTGACTATGCATACCACAACGGTACGGCATGGCCTTGGCTCGGTGGCTTCTATATGGAGTCCTGCCTGAAGATATACAAGCGTACACGCCTGAGCTTCGTACAGCGACAGATGGTAGGTTTTGAAGACGAGATGATGTACCACGCTACGGGCACCATATCAGAACTCTTCGACGGCAACCCGCCATTCCACGGACGTGGAGCAATGGCCTTCGCAATGAATGTGGCAGAGATACTGCGCACAATGAAGCTCATTGACGTTTTTATGCAGCAATAGGATGTTTAACCCTTAATTCACAGACATGAAAGTATTAATGTTCGGTTGGGAGTTTCCCCCAAAGATATATGGCGGCTTGGCTGTTGCCTCCTACGGCATCACGAAAGGCCTTGACGCACAGGGCGATGTACAGACCACGTTCTGTATGCCACGTCCATGCGGCGATGAGGAGAAATTCCTGAAAATAATAAATATGAGTCAGGTGCCAATAGTCTGGCGCGACGTACAGTATGACAACATAAAGGACCGCTTCGTAGGACACACGGCTGAGGACTATTACCGCTTCCGTGACCACATCTATGCGGACTTCAACTACATGCAGGGTCTGGATGACCTGGGATGCATGGGATTTGCAGGCGGATATCCAGGCAACCTGCACGACGAGATAAACAATTTCTCTATCATAGCCGGTGTGCTGGCACGCTCGGAGCAGTTTGACATCATTCATGCCCACGACTGGCTGACCTATCCTGCCGGTGTACACGCAAAGCTCGTCAGTGGCAAGCCTCTCTGCATACACGTTCATGCCACGGACTTTGACCGTTCACGCGGCAAGGTGAACCCAACCGTCTATTCCATAGAGAAGAACGGTATGGACCACGCTGACTGCATCATGTGCGTATCAGAACTGACTCGACAGACGGTCATCAATCAGTATCATCAGGACCCTCGCAAGTGCGTGGCAATGCATAATGCGGTATATCCGCTGTCGCAGGAGTATCTGGACATCGTGCCTCACAAGATACCAAACGAGAAGGTCGTGACATACCTCGGACGTATCACGATGCAGAAGGGACCGGAGTA
>DEKQ01000096.1:4972-6769 GCA_002353975.1 Prevotellaceae bacterium UBA2718 | reverse complement strand
ATGCTCAACCGCATGGGAGCCAGTATCTCGGGCATAGGGAGCAATCTCATCACCATCGTGGGCGTGAAGTCGCTCCACGGCACCACGCATCGCCTGCTGCCCGACATGATTGAGGTGGGCTCGTTCATCGCTATGGCAGCGATGGTGGGCAACGGCATACGCATCAAGGACGTCTCAATACGCAACCTCGGCATCATCCCCGATGCCTTCCGGCGCCTCGGCATCACCATCAACGAGCAGGGCGACGATCTCATCATACCGCATCACGACACATACCAGATAGACTCTTTCATTGACGGCACCATAATGACCCTGAGCGACGCACCGTGGCCGGGACTGACGCCAGACCTGCTCAGCGTGCTCCTCGTAGTGGCCACACAGGCACAGGGCAGCGTCCTCTTCCACCAGAAGATGTTCGAGAGCCGCCTGTTCTTCGTAGATAAGCTCATCGATATGGGTGCACAGATAATCCTCTGCGACCCCCACCGCGCCGTAGTCGTGGGGCATGACCACAAGAAGCGCCTGCGTGCAGCACGAATGTCAAGCCCCGACATACGCGCCGGCATAGCGCTGCTCATAGCCGCCATGTCTGCCGAAGGGACATCTGAGATAAGCAACATAGCCCAGATAGACCGCGGATACCAGGACATAGAGGGCCGCCTCAACGCCCTCGGAGCCAGAATCACACGAGTAGTATAGGAGGGAAGAGGGAAAAGTGAAAAATAAAAAGTGAAAGTTTCGATTGAGCGAGAGCAATGCCATGTTTGCATGAGCTTTGCCGAGCGTGAGGAACTTCGCCCGATAGGGCAAGAGTGAAGAATTATAAGGGATGCGGGAAAGTCTATTGTAATCATAATTTTCAACTCTCAACTCTCAATTTTCAATTTGATAAGATCAGAAGAAGTATATAAGATAGGTCGCCTGGGCAAGGCTCATGGCCTCAGCGGCGAGGTGACGATGCAGGTGGATGACGATGTCTTCTACCGCGTTGATGCCGACTATCTCATCCTGGAGTTGGATGGCATATTGGTTCCATTCTTCCTTGAGGAGTATCGTTTCAAGACCGATGACGTGGCGCTCATAAAGTTTGAGGACATAGACACCCAGCAGCGGGCGCGCGAGCTGACCGGCTGCAGCGTGTTCTTCCCCCGACGCTTGGCCGAGGAAGAGCAGGAGACAGCTGCCGCTGCACTGTCCGCAGATTATGATGACACGGACACTGACCCTGACAGCCAGCCCGCCATAAGCTACGCACAGCTCGTAGGTTACACCGTAAGGAATGCCAACGACGGCAACAAACCCGTGGGCGAGATTGCATACATAGACCGTCAGACCATCAACACAATGTTTGAACTGACCGACGGCACCCTCCTGCCCGCAGCAGAAGAGCTGATCCTCAGCATTGACACCGCCACCCGCACCATAACGATGGACATACCCGAAGGCCTGCTGTAACAGACAGAAATCAATAAGGAGTAGGGAAAGAAATTATAGGGGGGAAAGGACAGAAATTATTATAATTAATCTAATTTTCGTTGTTGAACAGCCCAACTGCGCGAGCTGACGACAAAGAAAAGACAGAAAGTATTATAATCAGTATAATTATTGTCGCTTAACAGCCCAACTGCGCGAGTTAATTATTTTAATTATAATAATTTCTGTCTATAAAAAACTCAGCTTAATTTCTGTCCTTTACAGTGCCTCAAGCATGCGCTTGATGACTACCTCGGCAGAGATTTCGCGGTTGGCTGCCTCGGGGATTACGAGCGAGTTCTTGCTCTCTATCACGTCATCGGT
>DEKQ01000096.1:3255-4824 GCA_002353975.1 Prevotellaceae bacterium UBA2718 | reverse complement strand
GGGTTGGTGACACCCGGGCAACTCCAGTTCTTAGCGTAGATAAAGTCGGCACCCTCAAACGCCTTACGCTGGTCATACTCTATCGTTGCACCCTCGGTAAAACGGCTGTCCAGCTCATATCCCTCCGGATGAGTGATGACGAGATCAACATCAGGCGCTGCCAACATCCACTCGGCGAAGCTGTTAGGCACGGCCTGCGGCAATGCGCGACAGTGTGGAGCCCATGTCAGCACGGCCTTCACACGCTCCTTTGTCTTATGCTCCTCAATGGTGATGAGGTCGGCAAAGGCCTGCAGGGGGTGCACCGTAGCGGTCTCCATAGCAAAGACGGGACGTCCGCTGTACTGCACGAACTGGTTGACGATGGTCTCGGCGTAGTCATATTCGCGGTCTGTCAGGCCTGCGAAGGAACGTATTCCGATGAGGTCGCAGAAGCTGCCCATCACGGGGATAGCCTCCAGCAGGTGCTCGCTCTTGTCGCCATCCATCACCACGCCGCGCTCGGTCTCAAGTTTCCAGGCGCCGGCATTCACGTCGAGCACGATGACATTCATGCCAAGATTCATCGCAGCCTTTTGGGTAGAGAGGCGGGTGCGAAGTGAATTATTGAAAAACACCATCAGCAGCGTCTTGTTCTTGCCAAGGTGCTGAAAGGCAAAACGGTCGTTCTTTACTTGCTGCGCCTCTGCCAGTGCGGCACGGATATCGCCGAGGTCTTTGGCATTAAAAAATGTTTTCATTGCGTATCGTAGTATATTTTCGTGCAAAATTAACCATTTTTTTTGGAAAAAGAGCAGAAAGTATTCTTAAATAACAAAAAAATGCTTGCATGGGTGCAAAATTATTGCTACTTTTGTACGCTGATGTTTCTTTGCAGGTAAATCTGACTATGCTTAACCAAGCAAACACTCCGCTCATAATGGGCATACTGAACTGTACGCCCGACTCCTTCTTCTGTGGCAGCCGCATGCAGACAGACAGCGAGATAGCAGCACGCGCCAACGCCATAATCAGCGAGGGCGGCAGCATAATAGACATCGGAGCCTACTCCACGCGCCCCGGTGCTGCGGAGGTGAGCGAAGAGGAGGAGATGCGCCGCCTGCGGGGTGCGCTTGAAGTGGTGCGCCGCGAGCAGCCCGAGGCAGTGCTGAGCGTTGACACGTTCAGGCCCTCGGTGGCACGGATGGCGGTCAGGGAGTACGGCGTGCAGATTGTCAACGACGTGTCAGAGGGTCAGCACCTCGACGAGATGGCTGCGCTGGGAGCCACATACGTACTGATGTCCAGGCAGCCCGATATGGCCACGACGCTGAAATGCTTCGCCGAAAAGGTGGCAAGGCTGCGGGAACTGGGGTGCCGTGACATCATCCTCGACCCGGGATTCGGCTTCGGCAAGGATGTGATAGAAGGCAATTACGCCATGCTTCGCGACCTGCACAGGGTGAAAGAAGCCTTCCCCGAGCTGCCGCTGCTTGCAGGAATGAGCCGCAAACGCATGATATACCAGCTCTTAGGGTGTACGCCCGAAAGCGACAGGGCGCTGCAAGGCACCATGCTGGCAAACCTCAT
>DEKQ01000096.1:2282-3162 GCA_002353975.1 Prevotellaceae bacterium UBA2718 | reverse complement strand
CTCCCCCAAGGGGGAGGGACGAGAATTGCAGAGACAAAATGCATTCGTTAATTTGATAATTCGTTAATTCATTAATTTGTTAATTCGACATTTCAACCGTGTTCTTCCACTTTGGCATAAAAGACGCTATTGACATCTTCCTTGTGGCGGTGTTGCTGTACTACATCTACCGCTTCATGCGTGAATCACGCACCATGAATGTCTTTGGCGGCGTGCTGGCAGTCATCATCGTGTGGCTCTTCGTGGCCAAGGTGCTGGAGATGCGACTGATGGGAGCACTGCTCGACCAGTTCTTCAGCGTGGGCGTCCTGGCTATCATCATACTCTTTCAGGAGGAGATACGCAAGTTCCTGTTCCGCATAGGCGAGCAGCAACGCCTGCACAGCCTCATGAACTGGTTTGCGAAGAAGGAGGACAATGCCGACACCGTGGATCGCACCACCATCCTGCCCATCGTCATGGCGTGCATCAACATGAGCAAGGCAAAGTGCGGCGCACTGATAGTGATAGAACGCGGCACGCCACTGGACGACATCGTGGAGACGGGAGACCGCATAGATGCCAACATCAACCAGCGGCTGATAGAGAACATATTCTTCAAGAACTCGCCCCTGCACGACGGCGCGATGATAATCAGCAAGAAGCGCATCAAGGCCGCCGGCTGCATACTGCCCGTGAGTCATAACCTCGACATACCGCGCGAACTGGGTCTGCGCCACCGCGCCGCGATGGGCATCTCACAAGAATCAGACGCGCTGGCCATCGTGGTATCGGAAGAGACAGGGCGCATATCGGCAGCAGTGAAGAGCCAGTTCCGACTCAGGCTCTCGGCAGAACAACTGGAGGCGCTCATCACGGAGGAACTCAATTGATGATGTAC
>DEKQ01000096.1:0-2240 GCA_002353975.1 Prevotellaceae bacterium UBA2718 | reverse complement strand
ATAACGCATATTTCATAATTTATAATCCATAATTCATAACTATTACACTATGAGCTTAATTGAACAGATTGTAGCGCGTGCAAAGGCAAACAAGCAGCGCATCGTGCTCCCCGAGGCAGAGGAGGAGCGCACACTTATAGCAGCCGACAAGGTGCTGGAGCAGGAGATTGCAGACCTTATCCTCATCGGCAATCCCGCAAAGGTAGAGGCTCTGGCCAAGGAGCATGGGCTGAAGAACATCGGCAAGGCGACACTCATCGACCCAGAGAACTATGAACGCTCTGAGGAGCTGGCACAGTTGCTGCAGAAGCTTCGCGAGAAGAAGGGCATGACAATAGAGAAAGCCCGCGAGCTGGTGAAGAATCCGCTCTACCTCGGTTGCATGATCATCAAGACCGAAGGTGCTGACGGCCAGATCTCTGGTGCTCTGTCAACCACCGGCGACACCCTGCGTCCCGCACTGCAGATTATCAAGACCGCTCCCGGCATCACATGTGTCAGCGGCGCTATGCTGATGATTACCGACAAGCCGGAGTATGGCGAGAACGGCGTACTCGTCTTTGCCGACGTGGCTGTAACGCCGATGCCAGACGCTAACCAGCTGGGACAGATTGCTGTTTGCACAGCACAGACAGCACGCTCGGTGGCAGGTTTCGCAGAGCCACGCGTGGCAATGTGCTCATTCTCTACTAAGGGCTCAGCCTCTCACGAGGTTGTTGACAAGGTGGTAGAGGCTACACAGATTGCCAAGAACCTTGATCCAAACCTGAAGATTGACGGCGAACTGCAGGCAGACGCAGCCCTCGTGCCCGCAGTAGGCTCAAAGAAGGCTCCCGGCTCTGAGATAGCAGGCAAGGCCAACGTGCTCGTATTCCCTAACCTTGAGGTAGGCAACATAGGCTACAAGCTGGTGCAGCGCCTCGCCGGAGCAACAGCCCTCGGCCCAATCCTGCAGGGTATAGCACGCCCCGTCAACGACCTCTCACGCGGATGCTCCGTAGAAGACATCGTAAACCTCGTAGCCATCACCGCCTGCCAGGCAATGGACGCGAAGTAATGAGATAGTGAAGAGTGAAAAGTGAAGAGTGAAGAATTTTTCTAACGCCATGATTAAGAACTACAAAAGAGAAGGCGGCCCGCTTCACACCAAAAGCTATGCATTCGCAATCCGCATAGTGAATATGTTTCTGCACTTTACTAATAAAGACTGGAAATTGCAGATTATCTATAAGCAGATATTGAAGTCAGGAACGTCTATCTCTGCTAATGTTCATGAATCAGAGTTTGCACAAAGTCCTTCAGACTTCGCTTCGAAACTTCACATTGCTCTCAAGGAAGCCAATGAAACGATGAACTGGCTCAATTTGCTCCACGACACAGAAATACTCTCAGATAAAGAGTTCGACAGTATGGCAGCAGATTGTTGTGAAATAATCGCATTGTTGGTGGCATCTATCAAAACAACCAAAAAGAATAACCTATCTAACAAAACAGAGTGAGCGTTGAAGAGCAGATTAAATTCTTCACTCTTCACTTTTCACTCTTCACTAAAAACAAATGAAAATCCTTGTATTGAACTGCGGTTCATCGAGCATCAAGTATGCTCTCTACAATATGGACGACAACAGCGTTATGACCAGCGGCGGCGCAGAGCGCGTGGGTCTTGACGGTGCTTTCGTGAAAGTAAAGCTCGCTAACGGCGAGAAGAAGCAGATAATGCACGACATACCCGAGCACACCGAGGGCGTGAAGTTCATCTTCTCATTGCTCACCGACCCTGAGATCGGCGTCATCAAGAGCCTTGACGAGATTGATGCCGTAGGTCACCGCATGGTGCACGGCGGCGAGAAGTTTGCCGAGTCTGTCATCATTACGCCTGAGGTCATCGAGGCATTTGAGGCTGTCAGCGACCTGGCTCCTCTCCACAACCCCGCCAATATGAAGGGTGTCAACGCCGTATCGGAACTCATGCCGGGCCTGCCACAGGTGGGAGTGTTCGACACCGCATTCCATCAGACCATGCCCGCCAAGGCTTACATGTATGCCGTGCCATGGGAGCTGTATGAGAAGTACGGTGTGCGCCGCTACGGTTTCCACGGCACCTCACACCGCTATGTCAGCAAGCGCGCCTGCGAATACCTCGGCATACCGCAGCAGGGCTGCAAGATGGTGACGGCACACATCGGCAATGGCGGCTCGCTGGCAGCTGTCGTTGACGGCAAATGCGTTGACACCTCGAT
>DEKQ01000012.1:9667-17317 GCA_002353975.1 Prevotellaceae bacterium UBA2718 | reverse complement strand
CCCTCCACGGGCACGGGGATGCCCCAATCGAGGTCACGCGTCATGGCGCGGGGCTGCAAATCCATGTCGAGCCAGGACTTACACTGGCCATAGACGTTGCTGCGCCACTCTTTATGTCCTTCCAATATCCACTTCTTCAGCCACTCCTGATACTTGTTCAGCGGCAGATACCAGTTCTTCGTAGGACGCTTCACCAAGCCGTGACCGGGGTTGTTCTTGTTGGTGGGGTTTATCAGTTCATCAGGCGACAGCGTGGCACCGCACTTCTCGCACTGGTCGCCGTAGGCTCCCTGCGAGTGGCAGCGCGGACATTCGCCCACGATATTGCGGTCCGTGAGGAACTCTCCTGTCACCTCATCGCAGTACTGTTCCTCCGTTATCTCCTCCAGCTCGCCCTTGTCATAGAGCGTGCGGAAGAAGTCAGCAGCAAACTTATGGTGTATCGGACTGGTGGTGCGGCTGTAGATATCGAATGAGATACCAAATTCCTCAAAGGATTTCTTAATCATCTCGTGGTAGCGGTCCACCACCTGCTGCACCGTGATGCCTTCCTGCTTGGCGCGTATCGTTACGGGCACGCCGTGCTCATCGCTGCCTCCGATGAACACAACGTCGCGGTTTTTCAGTCTGAGATAACGCACATATATGTCGGCAGGCACGTAAACGCCGGCCAAATGTCCTATGTGCACGCCGCCATTAGCGTATGGCAGAGCGGCGGTAACGGTTGTTCTCTTATAATTCTTCATACTATGTACCATTTACCATGTACAATGTACAATTTGTGATGTACAATGTAACATGTACAATTTACCATTTACAATTCACAAATAATCTCTCGCCCCTCATCTCTCACCTCTCCATCACATGCTGTCAAAGTCTTTTTTCTGCAATTTGAAGTTCGTTCCGAGGTACTTCTCGCGCACCACGCGGTTGGCTGCCAGCTCCTCCGGCGTACCGTGAAACAGTATCCTACCCTCAAAGAGCAGGTATGCACGGTCTGTGATGTTCAGCGTCTCATGCACATTGTGGTCTGTTATGAGTATGCCGATATTGCGATGCTTCAGGTGCCACACCACGCGCTGTATCTCCTCCACGGCTATGGGATCGACTCCGGCAAAGGGTTCATCGAGCATTATGAACTTCGGCTCAATGGCCAGGCAGCGTGCTATCTCCGTGCGGCGGCGCTCACCGCCCGATAGGCGGTCGCCGAGGTTCTTCCTTACCTTCTGCAGCGAGAACTCATTGATGAGGCTTTCCAGCTTCTCCAACTGGTCTTTCCGTGGCTTGCCCGTCATCTCGAGCACCGAAAGGATATTGTCCTCCACGGACATCTTGCGAAACACGCTGGCCTCCTGCGGCAGATAGCCCACGCCGTTCTTTGCGTGTTCATACACCGCCATGCTCGTAATCTCCCTGTCGTCTATGAACACACGACCCGCATTGGGCACCACGAGACCCGTCGTCATGTAGAACGACGTCGTCTTGCCGGCACCGTTAGGGCCCAGAAGACCTACTATCTCACCCTGCCGCACGTCAAACGACACATCGTTCACGACGGTGCGCTTGCCGTATATCTTCACCAGTCCCTCGCTACGCAGCACCGAGCCCTGCGGCTTCGTCTGCTGCACAGGCTGCTCCTCCTGCCCGGTCGCGGTATCCACGGCCTGCTCAGGAGCGGCTGTTAAGTTTTCCTCTTGCATCGTTATACTCCTTTATAAGTCTGTCCATGATAACGCTGACGGGCTCTATCTCCCTTATTGCAGACGCTATCTGTCCTATCTCCAGCTCGCCGTCCTCTGTGTCACCGTCGAAGATTCCCCTACGTGTGGCCTTCTCGCCCAGTATCTCAAGCAGCTGCGGCACGTCGGCGCCCTTGTCCTCGGCCTCCGCTATGCGTTTGTACAGTCTGTTCTTAACCAGTCTCGAGGGTGCCAGCTTCTTCAGGCAGAGCATCGTGTCGCCCTCCTGCAGCGTGGTGCACACCTGCTTGAAGGCGTCGCTGGCGCTGCTTTCCTTTGACAGAGCGAACAGCGTACCTATCTGCACGCCCTCTGCTCCCAGCACCTGCGCCGCCAGACAAGCCTGTCCCGATGCTATGCCGCCGGCTGCGACGAGCGGCAGCGACGTGGCCTGACGCACCTGCGGGATGAGGCACATCGTCGTCGTCTCCTCCTTGCCGTTGTGTCCTCCGGCCTCAAAGCCTTCTGCCACGACGACATCAACGCCGGCCTCCTCACACTTCTTGGCGAATTTTGAGGAGCTTACCACGTGTGCAACCTTCATGCCCGCCTCGTGGAAGCGCTGCGTATATTTCTTAGGGCTGCCTGCCGAAGTGAATACTATCTTGCATCCCTCTTCGATTATCATGTCTATGAGCGAGTCTATCTGCGGGTACATCAGCGGGAGGTTCACGCCCCAGGGCTTGTCCGTCGCCGCCTTGCACTTCTGTATATGCTCCCTGAGCAGATCGACCGACATCGTGCCGGCACCTATCAAACCCAGGCCGCCCGCATTACTAACTGCGGCAGCAAGGCGCCAACCGCTACACCAAGCCATGCCACCGGCTATGACCGGATATTCTATACCGAAGACTTCCTGTATTCTATTCATCATATTATGTACAATTTACCATTTACAATGTACAATTTGCAATGTACGATTATCTATTTTCTCTTACCATTTACCAAATACCGCCCACCATTGACGGCTTAGCAGGCGCGTCCCACAGCAACAATGCCAGAATGACCAAATGAAAATGGTACATTGTACATGGTAAATGGTAAATGGGCTTTACTCCTTATTTTTCGTATCCATACAGATGGTCACAGGCCCGTCGTTGAGCAGTTCCACCTTCATCTCTGCGCCGAAGCGGCCTGTCTTCACCGGCTTGCCAATCTCCCGCTCCATCGCCTTCACAAAGGCTTCATAGAGCGGAACCGTCACCTCATGGCTGCCTGCCCGCAGGTAGCTGGGGCGGTTGCCCTTCTTGTATGACGCCCACAGCGTGAACTGCGACACCACAAGTACATCGCCGCCGACATCGAGGAGGCTCTTGTTCATCACGCCCGCCTCATCGTCAAACACCCGCAGATTGGCTATCTTATGGCTCAGCCAGTCTATGTCCTCCTGCGTATCGGCATTCTCGCACCCCAAGAGGACAAGATACCCCTGCCCTATTCCCTCTGTCTCATAGCCCTCTATCGAAACGGATGCATGCTGCACCCTTTGTATCACTGCCCGCATTGTTGTCAATTCATTTTGTTTTCCGTTTGCAAAGGTACGATTAAGTTTTGAGATGTGCAAAAAAGTGCTTGCATTTTTTGTTGCACAGCCAGAGCGGAGTCCGTTCTCGCTCTGCTTTCCAAAAGCACCGCAAGCATCGTGTGAGCGACACAAAAGATGCGAATATGCACAAAATGCATAATTATTCGTGCTATACAGCGGCGTATTTGTCAGCAACTTGTCACAAGCCCGCGTATAAATGTTAAAATGAACGGTTTTGATAACAGCCTGAAGGTGTTGCACTTACCAAAACAAGTGTTAAAAAAAATGATATTTTTACCACCAAAACGAACACTTTTGATGTAAAATGGTTAAAGAATTACCTTGTAATGGAGTAACTTTTACGTTGTAAAAGACCTACTTTCAGGAGGTAAAAGACCTACTATTAGGCTGTGAAAGTTACTTCGCAGCACGAGTGAAGTTGCTTTTCGCCCTCAGAAAAGTTTTTTCGCGATTTTTTAGAGGTTTTTTCATAGGGAGTTGATGCATAAATATGCACCCCTTTTATGCACCCACAACCCATCAACTGCAAAGCCTCAACGGCGGTGCTATACACAGAGGTTGAGACGCGATAAAAATGCCGAAAAAGGTACAAAAGTGCCGCTGAACATACAAAACGAGAGGTAAAATGCGATACACTATTTGTAGTTTCAGAAAAATTCACGAACTTTGTGGCGAAATAATACAAACACCATATATCTATGACATCACTAATCTACAGACCACTCCTGAAAGCCGTTTGCATTGCTGCTATGTGGCTACTATCCACGTTCACCATCTCGGCACAACCCCACAGATACCATTTTGACCCGAAATGTCCCGCCGTGCACGACCCTGTGATGGCCCTTGGCGAGGACGGACGATACTATATCTTCTCCACCGGCATGGGCATCAGCGTCATGTCGAGCAGCGACCTGGAGGTATGGCGCAAGGAGAAACCGGTCTTCGGGCGTGAGGACCTGCAATGGGCGCGCGACTCCATCAAGGGCTTCCGGGGCCATGTATGGGCGCCGGACATCTGCCGCCGCGACGGAAAATGGTGGCTGTACTACAGCTGTTCCACCTTCGGCAAGAACCGCAGCGCCATCGGCGTGGCTACAAACAAGACGCTTGACCCCGCATCGCCTGACTACAAGTGGGAGGACCAGGGGGCTGTAATCTTCTCACACCCGCACAAGGACAAATGGAATGCCATTGATCCGAACTTCATAACCGACCACGAGACGGGCGAGGAATACCTCACGTTCGGCTCTTTCTGGGACGGCATACAGCTGCTGCCCCTGCAAGACGGCATGAGGAAGACAGAGCAGGGCAAGCCCGTGAAGCCCACGACTATCGCCCGCCGCATACCCATCAAAGGGACAGCCTCAGCCACCGTGCCCGACGGTTCTCCGTCGGGTTCCATCGCAGCAGACACCGAGGCCGGCGCTCCGCAAGACCATGAGCCGGGAAAAGCGGCTGACGGCGTGAAGGGCGAAAAGCCCGAGAACGCCATCGAGGCACCTTTTATAATATATAACGACGGCTACTACTGGCTCTTCGTCAGCTGGGACTACTGCTGCCGCGGCAAGTACAGCACCTACAGAACCGTCTATGGCCGCAGCCGCAACATCAAAGGTCCGTATCTCGACATGGAGGGACGGGACATGGCACAAGGCGGCGGAACGCTACTCATAGGCCCCAGCGAGGAGTTCTTCGGCATAGGCCACTGTGCCGTATATCGTGTAGTGAGAATGGATAACGAGTGGTACTTCGTGGCACACGCCTACGATGCCAGCCGCAACGGCAACGCGCGGCTGTATATGAAAAAGCTGACCTTCTCGCCCGAGGGTATCACTATAGCCGATTAGAACGCTGCCGGCAGCGAGAGCAGCTGATACATGAGCGTGAGAGCTATGCGCTGATGTCCCTTATTGTTAGGATGCAGGCGGTCGGTGTCGGCATTGTTGAAGTATTGCGCGTGCTCGTCGAGCATGGGATACAGTCCGCTGACGGCATTAAGGTCTATCACTGGGACCGCCCAGACGTTGGAGGCCTCCTTCGTTGCATCTACGTATGCCTGCAGATACTCGCCACACTGGTTCGTATAGTCCTCTGAACATTGCCAGTTCTTCTCGTTGGCATGGAAGTTCTGACGGTGCAGCGGGGTCATAATGACAATCTGCTTCGTGGGGTACATCCGCTTGAGCAGGGAGAGAGCCTTGTTCATACGTCCGCGATAGGTGCTGTCCGTCATGCAGGGATACTGCCGTTTGCGCAACGTCATAGCCTTTGGCTTTCCGTGACCGTACATCACCTCCTCTTCCTTCTCAACATACCACTGTCCCAGGGGCACGCCGTTGTTGTAGTCATTCGTGCCCATCAGTATCAGGATAGCATCGATGCTGTCGCCGTGCTGCTCCTTGCACAGGTTGGCCTGGCGCTCTATGTCCGTCCACTGTCGCCCGCTGACGGCATAGACGTAAGGCGTGATGCCGAGCCATTCCTGCAGCAGTTTCCAATACTTATTACTTGCCGCCTTGTTGCGCGGGTCGGTGATACTGTCGCCGAAATAAGCCACTTTCTTGCCCTTCCAAGGGTGAGAGAACACACCCGTGAGTGAACCGCCGGGCACGGCGGCATCGCTTTTGGGCGACGGTTGTGCAACCGTCACAGTCTGGCATACTGCAAGCAGCAAGGTAAGAGCTGCTAATCTGAGGATTGAGATTTTAGTTTTCATGTCTATGGATTTATGTTATTTTCATTCTGTCAGGTCTTTGGTATCGCCTTTTTCCGGACCGGATGCCCAGCGGTCAGACAGTTTCTTGCCAGCATCTGTCACTATCAGCACGCCGTCATGTATGCCCGCTCCGTCACGGTGGGGAATTACGGTGGCGGGAAAGGTGCGGCGCCCGTCGGGGTAGGAGCCTATCCATGTCAGCTCGCCCGTGGCTGCATCCATCCACCATACGTTCTTCCGCTGGCCGCTGATGAGGGTCATGTCTATGTGCATGTCACGCCCGCTGTAGTTATAGATGAGTGCGTAGTCCCGCCCGCGCGTGGCTATGAGGCGGTCATATTTCGTGCCGTTATCCTTGTAGATTATGCTCTGGTCAGGCACGCGGTCAAAGTATGGCAGCATGAGCATCAGCTTTTTCAGATGCTTCATCTGCACGTATCCCGAGTCCTGCTGCGCCTCATACCACGGTTTGCTGGTGCGGCTGTAGGCTATGGCATCGCCCGGACGCGCCATCTGCATTATGGCGTTGTGGCCATAGGTGTGACCGCAGGCTCCGGCAAAGACGTCCCAGTAGGCATAGCGCCGCACATCGTGGGAGCGCCAGCGCGGTCCGTCGGGGAAGTGCAGGCCCATCGGGATGTCCTCGTATGACGGCTCGCCGTCTATGACGGGTTTGATAGGGTTATGTTTCCATGTGGAATCGACGTACATCCAGCAGTCCTCCTCGGTATCATCGGGAATGGGATATGACTTGTTGCCCATGCGCTGACCATAGCGGCGATGCCCTGACTGATACATGTGGAAGTCTATCCACGGTGCTTTGCTCCACCATTGCGCCGACGTATGGCGACCGCGAGGGTGGAAAGTCATAAGGTGCTGTCTGTCTATGCTTTTGATTGTCTCGGCAAGGGCAGTCCAAACCTCGGGCTTCACGTCGCCCTGTATGTCGCCGCCGATGACCCAGATGATGTTTGGAGAGTCTTTATATCGCTCTGCCAGGAAGCGTCCGTAGGCCTTTGCACCCTCCACATCCATTGCGCCACCCTTCACGAGGCCGCCCCAGATGCAGACCATCGCGATGTATATGTGGTGGGACTCTGCGGTCTTGACGATATAATCCATGTGGTCCCAGTAGCTCAGCCCAGGGTATGCGCCTGCGGAAAGGCCGGAAGCATTGCGTGGCGTAGCTGCAGGAGCAGCGAAAGCGGAGAAGTCCCAAGGGTTCTGCGGGTCATTGGACAGTGCGCCGTAGGCATTGACGGAAGGGACACCGTTGAGCACCTGCACCTGTACCACGTTGTAACCGTTCTGCTGACAGCGTGACAGGTAGCCTTTCGTGGCTTCGCGATCCAGCTTCTGCGGCAGCAGCCACCCCGTATCGCCAAGCCAGAAGAACGGCCTGCCGTCAGAGTATTGCAGGAAGCGACTGTTGGATGACACGCACAACTGCCACGACTCACTGCCGGCACTGGCGGGAGCAGAGAGCAGAATTATCAACAGAAGAGTAAGATAGATTGTTCGCATGACGTTCACAAAGTTAGTAATAAGATAGATTATACCTCGTAAAAAAGAGGCTTTTGTTATAAGAAAATAAAAAAAACATCGAAAATATTTTGCAGTTTCAAGAAAAAGTAGTAACTTTGCACCCG
>DEKQ01000012.1:7041-9587 GCA_002353975.1 Prevotellaceae bacterium UBA2718 | reverse complement strand
TTTGAATCCCGCCGGAGTCACAAAAAGAAGGATGAGGAAATTTCCCCATCCTTCTTTTTTTGCTCCTTCAATACGGGTGTATCGTTATAGATTCAAAGATGTATAATTATAGGTACGCGCGCGTACCATTATAAAAATATAGCCGCCCCTTTGACTGGGACGGCTATATTTATTCTCTTATCCACCGAAGTTGTCGAATGAAATCATGTCATCCTCCACACCGAGAGAGTGCAAGAGGTCGAGCACGGTCTTCGCCATCATTGGAGGTCCGCAGAGATAGTACTCTATGTCTTCCGGCTCCTCATGCTGTTTGAGGTATGTATCGCCCAGCACTGGCGCGATAAAGCCAGGTGTATATTTTATTCCGAGGCTGTCTGCTTTCGGGTCTGGACGGTCCAGAGCCAGGTGGAAGTGGAAGTTTGGATACTCCTTCTCCAGTTCGAGGAAGTCTTCCATGAAGAATACCTCGTCGATGGCACGGGCTCCGTAGAAGTAGTGCATCTCACGGTCACGCACATGCAGAGTCTTCAGCAGGTGCATAATCTGCGCACGCAGAGGTGCCATACCAGCACCGCCGCCTACCCATATCATCTCGCGACCGGTACCATAGTGTGGGTGGAACTCTCCGTAAGGGCCGCTCATGCGCACCTTGTCACCCGGCTTGAGTGAGAAGATGTAGGTGGAAGCGATGCCGCAAGGCACATCCTGGAAGCCGGGACCCTGGTCTTTCGGCTTGAACGGCGGCGTAGCAATACGCACGGTAAGGGTGATGATGTCGCCCTCATCGGGATAGTTCGCCATTGAGTAGGCACGTATGGTAGGCGTGTCGTTCTTCTGCTTCAGGCCGAAGAGACCGAACTTCTCCCATGCGGGAACGTATAGATCACCGATGAGACCCTTGTCCATATCGCGGTCATAGTCGATGTCGTACTCTGGGATGACAATCTGTGCGTATGAGCCTGGTTCGAAGTCCATGTGCTCGCCAGGAGGCAGCTGAACCTTGAATTCCTTGATGAACGTAGCCACATTCTTGTTTGAGATGACTGTGCACTCCCATTCCTTTACGCCCAATACGCTCTCGGGGACTTTTACCTCCATGTCGCCCTTCACCTTGGCCTGGCAACCCAGTCGCCAATTATCCTTTATCTCTTTGCGGGTAAAGTGTGGGCGCTCGGAGTCAAGGATTTCACCGCCGCCCTTGAGAATTTGCAGTTTACACTGTCCGCAGCTTGCCTTGCCACCGCAGGCAGAAGGCAAATAGATGCCATGCTCATTGAGCGTGGCCATGACGCTGCTGCCCTGGTCAACGGTAAGCTTTGTGTCACCGTTGACGGTCAGCGTCACCTGGCCGCTGGGCGATAGATATTTCTTTGCTATAAGCAGCATTACCACGAGGAGGAGGATCACTACGAGGAACACCGCTATTGATGCTATTATATATGATGTGTTCATATATGAGTTTTTGAGTTATTGATTTATACTTGCTAACTTACTTTACAGCTTCAGGCCCGAGAAGCACATCATTGCCATTGCCATGAGGCCTACGACGATGAAGCTTATGCCAAGTCCCTGAAGAGGCTTTGGCACATCGCTGTACTGCATCTTCTCGCGTATCGCTCCCATAGCCACAATGGCGAGAGTCCAACCGAATCCGCTGCCGATGGCATAGACCATTGCGTCCCAGACAGAGCCGAGATACTGCGTTGACGACGGGTCGAGGTTGATGCGCTGCTGCATGAAGAGCGATGCACCCATGATGGCACAGTTCACTGCTATCAGCGGCAGGAAGATGCCAAGCGCACCATAGAGCGACGGAGAGAAGCGTTCTACTATCATCTCCACCAGCTGCACTATGCCCGCAATGACGGCGATGAACAGGATGAAAGCAAGGTAAGAGAGGTCAACACCCGGCAACAGACAGTCGGGACCAAGCACCTCTGTCTGCAGGAGATAGTTGACCGGAACGGTGATAAAGAGCACGAAGGTGACTGCAATACCAAGTCCAAGAGAGGTCTTCACATTCTTACTCACGGCAAGGAACGAGCACATGCCGAGGAAGAAGGCAAATATCATGTTATCTACGAAGATAGACCTGAAGAAAAGATTTATCATGTGTTCCATACTTATTTATCCTCCTCCTTATAAAAGAATGCCCTGTGCACCCATATTACACATCCAATCATGATGAGTGCCATAGCAGGCATCGTCATCATACCATTATTAATATATCCGAAATCGTATGCCCCCTGCGGGATGATCTGGAAGCCCAACAGCGAGCCGCGGCCAAAGAATTCACGCGCTGCACCCACGATGACGAGGATCATGCCGTAGCCCAGACCGTTGGCAATACCATCCACGAAGGAGTGCCAAGGCTTGTTCTGCATGGCGAAAGCCTCAAGGCGTCCCATCAGAATACAGTTGGTGATGATAAGTCCTACATACACTGACAGCTGCACACTCACATCGTATGCGAAAGCCTTGAGCACCTGGCTGACGATGGTAACAAGTGCGGCAACCACTACGAGCTGTACGATGATACGTATGCG
>DEKQ01000012.1:2427-6976 GCA_002353975.1 Prevotellaceae bacterium UBA2718 | reverse complement strand
CCCATCACGATGGCAGGCTTCAGCTGCGACGTGACGGCGAGAGCGCTACAGATGCCCAATACCTGCACCAGCACAGGGTTCAGAATGTTCAGGGGAGCCATGAACACTTCCTTTAATTTGCTATTCATAACTCTTTATTTCTTATTTGTTAGTAATTCCTTATATTTCTTGAAGCCATCCTGCAGCATGTCACTGACACCATTGGAGGTCAGCGTGGCTCCTGTCACGCCGTCAACCTCGCTCTGCGGGTTCTTGATCTCGCTGCTCTTGACGACCTTCAGCACCGGTGTGCCGTTGGCATCATAGATGGTTTTGCCGATGAACTTGTCCTGCCATGCCTTGGAATCCTTAATCTCGGCACCCAGACCGGCGGTCTCTGACTCGTGGTTGAAGTACGCACCATACACGGTATTGCAATCATCGTTCACTGCGACATATCCCCAGATGGGGCCCCACAGTCCCATTCCATAGACGGGAACGACATATTTCTTCGCTCCGTCAACTTCACACTCGTATATTGCCAGGCGTCCCTCCTTGTAATCGCTGCTGTTGAGGGCGAAGGCCTCGTCTTTCTTAACGACCTCGCCATACTTCTTCTCCGCCTCACTGTCAGAGAGATCGCGTATGTTGAGCGCAGCAAGTACCTGCTTCTTCTTGTCAAGAGCCACGTTGAGGTCCTGCTGCGGCTTCAACGCGCTGCTGACAAAGGCAAGCAGAAAGGCTACTATCACTACCATCAGGCAGCTATAGACGATAATGTAGCCGTTTGCATTTGTATTCAGTTTCATATTATTTTTCTATTATCGATTATAACTTCCTATTAGATTTGCTTTGCTCTCTTGAGGCGCTTGTTGATGTTCTGCTGCACAACGAAGTAGTCTATCGTCGGTGCCATCATGTTGCCGAAGAGGATTGCAAGCATCATGCCCTCTGGGAAACCAGGGTTCATCACGCGTATTATGACTGCCAGGGCACCGATGATGAAGCCATAGAACCACTGTCCCTTAGGTGTGCGGCATGATGTCACTGGGTCCGTAGCCATGAACACGGCACCGAAGGCAAAGCCACCGATAATGAAATGGTGCCACCAAGCGATGTTCGATGCGCCCGTCTGCTCAAAGATCAAGCCCATCACAGCGCCTCCGATGAATACGCTCAGCATGGTGCGCAGCGATGCAATACCGGTGCAAAGGAGCAGCAATCCGCCTATCGCAATGGCGATAATGCTGGTCTCGCCGATAGAGCCGGGAATGAAACCGAGGATGCTGTCCATTACCGAAGCAGAGGGAACAGCCCCCTGAGCCATCTGTCCGAGCGGTGTGGCGCATGTAAATCCGTCTGGCAAGTCATTGCCGAGGCCGCAGAATTTCTCTGTTGCAACCCATACTGTATCGCCGCTCATCTTTGTCGGATAAGAGAAAAAGAGGAATGCACGCGCCAGAAGAGCCACATTGAAGATGTTCATACCAGTGCCACCGAAGATCTCCTTACCAAAGATTACGGCGAAAGCGACGGCAAGTACGATTACCCACAACGGGCAACCGACAGGCAAAACCATTGGTATTATGATACCGCTGACAAGGTAACCCTCCTGAATCTCTTCGCCTTTCCACTGTGCCCAGGCAAACTCAATACCCAGACCGACGATGTAGCTGACCAGAATCTTGGGCAGAACCACGAGGAATCCATACAGGAACACCTCGAACCATGGGGTTGAATCGAGCGTGCCGGCAGCCAGATAGTTCTGGTAACCCACATTATACATACCGAACAGCAATGCCGGAATGAGCGCAATGACCACGAAGCTCATTATTCTCTTAGAGTCAATGGCGTCATGTATGCTTGCTCCTGAACGACTTGTATCGTTCGGAACATAGAGAAACGTCTCAAATCCGTCGAAGATACTGCGGAAAGCATGCAGCTTTCCACCCTCCTCAAACTGTGGTTTGATATCGTTGAGATACTTTCTTAAGAATGATAGTTTCATTATTCTACCTCCTTTCTCAGCATATCAAGCCCCTCGCGGACAATACGCTGCAATTCAAGTTTACTACTATCTACAAACTCTGCCAGTGCGAAGTCCTCCGGACTGACCTCATATATACCAAGCTGCTCCATCTTGTCGATGTCCTGGGCAATGATGGCCTTTATGAGATACTCGCCGTAAATATCCATCGGCAGCACCTTGTCATATTCGCCTGACATTATCATGTGTCTCTCGCCACCCTTTATTCGGGCGTCTATGTTATACTTCTTGCTGCTTCCGAAGAGCCAAGAGAAGTAGCTGCGGCTTGTGGAGAACTGGTCAAAGCGTGGCATTATCCATCCCAGCAGCTCGTCAGCGTCCTCTCCCGTCGGTATGGCGGTGACTTCGCTGGTGTGTGCAGAGAGGAATACCTTATCCTTAGAGCTCATCGCGCGTCCCGTTAGAGGGTTGCCCATGATGACACGTGTATGCCCTTCTGCCAGCTCATCGGAGAGATCTATCTGCGCTCCCACAAGTACATCAGCGTATGCCGGAGCCTTCATCTGCGCTCCTGCCAGTGCTATTGTGCGGCAAAGGTTCACCTTACCGGTGTTGAACAAGCGTCCGAAGAAGAGCACCGCAGTAGGCTCTACTGTCCATACCACCTCGCCTTTGTTCACGGGGTCAATGTGATTGACCTGCACTCCCACATTGCCTGCGGGGCACTTGCCGTCAAATTCCACTACCTCGCAGTTGGCATCGCCCAAGTTCAGGCCAAGCACTGCAGACTGATTAGAGCCTGCGCCCACATAGACCTTTGCGATTTTGCCCAGTGCTGTCAGGCCTGCAACGAAGTCCTGCTCCTGCCCTGCCAGCTCAAACTCAAAGTCACCTGCAAGAGGCATATCCCTCAGTGCAGATACGAAGATTGCCTTCGGCATTGTCGCAGGATTGGTGCTGATGGCGTATGGCAGCTGGTTGATGTAGCCAAACAGGCCCGCCTCAAGCAGAGAAGCCTTCACCTGGTCGCCGGAAAGAGCCTTCACGTCCTTCTTGCCGAAGTCCTTGTACTGTTGCTTACTGTCTGCTTCCACCTGAACACTCAGCACTTTACGTCTGTCTCCGCGCTCCACCAGCGTCACCTTTCCGCTGACAGGAGAGGAGAACGTCACCTCGGGGAAGTCCTTGTTGATAAATAAGGCATCGCCGGCCATCACCGTGTCACCCTCCTTCACCACTACTTTGGGCTTCACACCCACAAAGTCATCCGGCTGAAGGGCATAGACATTACCCACCTTCACGTTGCGTTTCTCTTTCTTTGCAACGCCCTGCAGGTTAATGTCCAGGCCACGACGCAGTTTCACAATTCTTGTCATAACTTTTATATTGGTTGTAAATTTGTAAGTCCTTTCCTTACTTCTGTCCACCGTCTCCTTTCAATACGATGACATCCCCCGCCTTGGTTGCTATGTCATAGACCTGCGTCTGTGGCAGCTCAAGGGCGGGGATTTTCGTCTCATCCACTATTTTTACCGATGAAATGGGGTAATTTTGAGTCAGCGCGTTGGTATTTTTCCCTTCTGCGACAACCATATTATGCCCGCTCTGACATACCAGAGCCTCGGCACTGCGCAGGCGCAGGTTGCCTCCCAGCCTGCTCTTGATGGTCACGCTCTGCAGCTTTCCGTCCTTCCACGTCATCTTTTCTATCTCAAAACCGCCTCGCGTCACCAGTCCGCTCACTTCTCCCGTGCCCCATTCCTTTGGCACTGCGGGCAACAGGTGTATGGCATCGGTGTAGCTCTGCACCATCATCTCGGCTATTCCTGCGCAACAACCGAAGTTTCCATCTATCTGGAACGGCGGATGGGCGTCAAACATATTGGCGTATGTGCCTCCGTTCGGGTCGTCGTGCATATCCACGTCGGGGTCCATCAGGCGCAGTTGGTTCTTCATCAGGCGCAGAGCGTGCTCCGCATCCAGCAGTCTTGCCCACAGACACACCTTCCATCCCATAGACCATCCGCGTGCCCCGTCGCCGCGTCCGATGAGGGATTTCTTCACGGCCTGAAAGAGTTGTGGCTGTGTCCAGGGTGAAATCATGTTGCCGGGGAACATTCCCCACAGGTGGGACACGTGTCGGTGTGAGGATGTTTCACGGTCCCAGTCCTCCAGCCACTCCTGCAGCTGTCCATACTTACCAATGCTCATCGGCGGCAACTGGCTGCGCAGCGTGTCGATGTCGCGGGCAAAGTCGGCATCGACGCCCAGTATTCCTGCCGCCTCCGAAGTATTCTTCAGCAGGTCGTATATCATCTGGTTGTCCATCGTCAGCCCGTGGAAGATGCCTACGGACTGGTCTTTGTTCAGCCACTCATCGTGATATTTCCCCTTTCCAGGATTATTCTCAGGCGACACCGACGGGCCTGCCACCATGTAGCCGTACTTCGGTTCCTTGTAGAGGAAGTCCTGATAGAACTCCGCCGCGCTCTTCATCACGGGATATGCCTGCCTCAGGAAGTCCCTGTCACCAGTGTAGAGATAGTGCTCCCACAGGTGCGAGCAGAACCACGCGTTGCACGT
>DEKQ01000012.1:267-2311 GCA_002353975.1 Prevotellaceae bacterium UBA2718 | reverse complement strand
CTCGCTCACCTCCTTTATCAGCTTCAGGAACGGCTCGTGGCACTCCGAGAGGTTGCACACCTCAGCGGGCCAGTAGTTCATCTCCACGTTGATGTTCGCCGTATATTTTGAGTCCCATGCGGGATAAGCGCGTGCATTGGGGTTCCAGATGCCCTGCAGGTTTGCCGGCTGCGTGCCGGACCACGACGATGATATCAGCAGATAGCGTCCGAACTGGAAGTACAGAGCTGCCAGCGAGGGGTCTTCGGTCTGTCCGAACTCCCGTATGCGGGTCTTTGTGTCCTTCGTCTCCTGCACTTTATTGTGCCCAAGGTCCAGCGCCACGCGTCCGAAAAGCTTCTGATACGCCTGCGTATGCCTTTGCCTTGCATCGTCAAAGTGTGCGGCGGCTCCCATAGCCTTGTCGCTTTCGCTCCACTTTTCCAGCTTGCCGAGAGCCTTAGCCCGCGCATCTCCGCTGATGTCACGGTAATTGACAAAGTTCGTTGCCGATGATATTACGATTGTGATGGCCGTCGCCTTCGCCACGTTGATAGTGGGTACGTTCTCAGCCGCAGTCACCAGTTTGGTACGCTGGATGCTCGTACTGCCGTGTGTCACCTTGCCATCGTCCGTCACAACACGTATAAAGTTCACCAGATGCAGGCCGTTTTTCACGTTCTCAAACTTCTCTCCCGTGGGCTCCAGCATCACCTCCAGCGTGTTATTGTCGCTGTAAGAATATCCAGTGACCTTCGTCAGATCGTCCTTCAGCGGCCCTGCGAAGGCCACATCCACATTCAGTTTCCCCTTCTTCGATGCCGTGAGGCGTATCACCGTCACGTCATCGGCAAAGGAAGAGAACACCTGCCGCGTGTAAGTCACGCCGTCAACGGTGTATGATGTGCCTGTCACCGCCTCCGATATATCCAGCCAACGGCGGTAGTTGGCAGCCTCACCCTTATGATGGAAGGACAGTATCACATCGCCTGCACTTTGATACTGCGCCCCGTGCCCAGTCTTTCCGCCATTCTTGTCGGCTATGACATAGCGGAACGCCTTGCGCTGAGCATCCTCCCAGCGCTCGTTGCACAGGTCGTCGCGCATCTCCTGAAGGTGCTCCCGCGCCTGAGGATTGGTGTTGTTGTAGGGACTGCAGTTCCAGAATGTGTCTTCATTGATTTGTATGGTGTCCTGCCTCACGGTGCCCGCCACCATCGCGCCCAGCCGTCCGTTGCCCACGGCGAGGTATTCTTCCCAGCAGAATGAGGGTTGTTCATACCACAGTTGCATTGTGTTGTCAGAGGCAAATACTTCTGGTGCTGCGCCCAGCAAAACACTGAAAACGAAAATCAACAGTCTTTTCATTCTATACTTACAATTTGGGAAGTTGCGTGCAAAGGTAGCAAAAAAAATGCATACGCACGTCATATAATAGGAAAAAGATACCTGCAGGAGACAAAAATTTTGCGCTTTGATAGTTTTTTTGTACTTTTGCGACGCATTAAAACGGCTTTTGCCTCAACACAGACTAAATGAAACACTTACACATCACCATCCTTCTGCTGATGCTGTTGCTCTCCGGCAACGGCTATGCACAGTTCTCATCGGCCCCTGCCTTCCCCGGTGCTGAGGGTCACGGACGCTATGTCACCGGCGGTCGTGGCGGCAATATCGTCCACGTCACCAACCTCAACGACTCCGGCACTGGCTCGTTCCGCGAAGCCGTGGAAACGAAGAACAAGAACAAAGCCAAGATAATAGTCTTTGATGTGGCCGGCGTGATAGCCCTGAACAAGGAGCTGCAAATCGGCGACAACACCACGATAGAGGGTCAGACGGCCCCCTACCCCGGTATCACGGTGAGATACTACACCATGCGTCCAGGCAGCAACGTGATAATACGCTTCATCCGCTTCCGTCGCGGACAGGAGAGAGACGTTGACGATGGTGCCGATGCAACATGGCAAAGAAACAAGAATGGGATTATCTTCGACCACTGCTCCTTCTCTTGGAGCATCGATGAAATCGCCTCTTTTTACGATAACAACAACTTCACCATGCA
>DEKQ01000012.1:0-122 GCA_002353975.1 Prevotellaceae bacterium UBA2718 | reverse complement strand
CCGCGTTTCAACGGCGCACGCTACGAATGGAGCGGCTATACAAGCAACAAAGACTACAACACCTACAAGTGGGCCAACTTCTGTCAGGCCGAGAACGTGGACTTCCGCAACTGCGTGATGTA
>DEKQ01000053.1 GCA_002353975.1 Prevotellaceae bacterium UBA2718 | reverse complement strand
TACCAATTCCACCATTGCGGCAGTGGGTGTGCAGTGGGCCGGCATGTGCTGATGCCGACGTTTCAGCGTGCAAAGGTAAGGATAATTACCGATATGGGCAAACGTCTTCACACATTTTAACATGCCAGGCTACTTGAACTTCTTCAGCAAGAAGCTTGGAGTGGCACGGAAGAAGACGCCGAAAGAGAGGTTGAATGAGTTCTTGTCGGCAAAGAATGCGAATGCCTCTACCCGGGCTCCGATGGCGTAGTGAGGCGAGAAGGCCTTGGTCCAGTCGGCCTTGAGATTGATGACCGAGGGGGAGCGGTAGGCCTTTGTCGATGACATTGTGCCGTAGTAGCTGTAGCCTAACAGTGTCTGGAAGTCGTGATTGTACATATATCCCGCCTTCAGCCCTACGCCGCATTTCAGCTGTGCGCTTGCTGCTGCGTATGCACCCCAGCCTTGGGTCACCGGCCATTTGTTGCCTTTGTTCTGGTCATAGCCCACGATGTGAGCCTCCAAAGCCCACTTCTGCAGCCATGAGGCGGGTCTCTGTCGCTGCAGCTCTATGCCTATGGAGCCGTTGAAGTGTGTGCTGACGGCCCCGAGACTGTCTATCTCACCGCCCACATGCTGTGCCAGAATGTTGACAGGCAGCGTCAGAGAATATCCTTTGCGTGCCGCTGCGGAGCGTGGGGAGAGGAGGCTGATGCGGTTTGCCAGTCCGAAGCAGAATGCCTCGCTGTGGTGATCGCCGCGGAAGATAAAGGATTGCCAGTTGACCCACGCGTCCATGTGCCACCGTGGCAGGTCCAGAAGCACCTGCAGGCCCATCTCTGGGTCGGCGGTGAGGTTCAGTTCCTGGGCGTATAGCGGGTCTGGCAGAAGGTGGTTGCTGCCGCCATAGATGTCTCCGAGGACGATATGCACCGCTCCCAAGTCCACGTTGGCGCGGAAGAAGGGCAGCAGGTGAGTGCCCTTCTGGTATTGGTCGCCTTTCCATGAGGGCAGGTCCTGATACATCAGCGACGGGTATTTGATGGTGCCGGCATACAGAAGGGCGTGCAGTCCGGCCTGCAAGTGTATGTTCTTCAGCGGCGTATAGCTCACCGTGGGCTGTAGCCAAAGCCCGGGCAGAGTGTAGCCCTTGGCCATCTCGCCGTCCCATTCGTTGTCCTTGAAGAATGAGAGGTTGTCTATATGCAGCCGCAGCTCACCCACCGCCGTGCTGTCTATGGCATAGCGGGAGCTGAAAAGGGTGCTGTCCATCTGCGCCTGCAGAGGGAGAATGGGCAGTAAGAGAAGGGTGGTGATGAATGTGCGCCACACAGTGACGCACCACACGACACGGGAAGTCAATATGTAGTGCTTGTGATGATTACTAATTAAATGCCTGAAGTATCTGTCCGCTGTATGAGGCGCGGTATCTGTAGAGTTTGGAACCGGCGTCGCCCTGCACCACGAGGCCACCGTTGTTCAGGTCGTATGAGCGATGGCACGAGGGACATGTCACCCATTGCCCGCTCTGACTGAAGGCCAGGCGGTAGGATGTCATGCCTCCGCTGTAGCAGTTCGGGCACTGACCGTCAAAGACATAGATGGCTCCGTCGTTGAAGCTTGAGCAGCCTATGAAGAGTCCGCTGCCGTTGTCTATGCCGAGGGCATAGTGCTCCGGCTGCTCGCTGGCAACGGGTTGCACCAGTTCGGCATCCTGACCGAAGACCTCAAGCTTTACCGTGCGGTTGCCCGTGAGGGTGATATGCACGAAGGTACCCCATGAGGTGCAGGCTGCCTGTATGCGGGTGTTGTTGTGAATGGCGTTGTTGAAGAGGAAGCGGCAGCGGTATTTGATGCTGTATTCATCCTCCAGCTTGCCGCAACCGCTGAGCATCAGCAGCACAACGAGAAGGGTAGGGAGGTATCTCAATAGTGTCTTCATATTCCTTTGATAAGTTTTTCCTCTGCCTGCTGGGCGCGCTCAAAGTGGAACTCGCTGAGGATCTGGTCCATCAGGGCGGTGATGCGGTCGTTGCACAGATTGCCTATTGAGCCCTCATGGGTGTGGTGTATCTCCTTGTTGGGCGTGAAATTGTCTGCCTCTATGTCGAGGCCCACCTTCTTGTAGGCATCGCGGAACGGCATTCCGGCAGCTGCCAGGCGGTTCACTTCCTCTACGGAGAAGATGGCATCGTACATCGGGTTGTCCAGAATGTCGCGTTTCACTTCCACCTTATTTATAATATACGCGCACATGCGTAGGCAGTCTTTCAGCTCGTCGAAGGCGGGCAGGAAGCACTCCTTGATGATCTGCAGGTCGCGGAAGTAGCCGCACGGCAGGTTGTTCTGAATGAGAGTAACCTGTGTCGGCAGTGCCTGCAACTTGTTGCACTTGGCGCGGATGAGCTCAAAGACATCGGGATTCTTCTTGTGGGGCATGATGCTTGAGCCGGTGGTGCACTCCTTCGGCAGCTTGATGAAGCCGAAATTCTGTGAGTTGAAGAGGCACGCGTCAAACGCCATCTTCGCCATCGTGCCTGCCAGACCGGCTATGGAGAATGCCACGTTGCGCTCCATCTTGCCGCGTCCCATCTGGGCATAGACCACGTTGTAGTCCATAGAATCGAAGCCCAGCAGGTCTGTCGTCATCTGACGGTTGAGGGGGAAGGATGAGCCGTAGCCCGCGGCAGAGCCTAAGGGGTTGCGGTTAGTCATCTTGTAGGCCGCCTGAAGGTAGAGCATATCATCGGTGAGCGACTCGGCGTAGGCCCCGAACCACAGTCCGAAGCTTGACGGCATGGCAATCTGCAGATGCGTATAGCCGGGCATGAGCACGTCCTTTGTGGCGTTGCTCTGAGCTATTAGCTCGTCAAAGAGGGTCTTTGTCTCTTCCACAACCTCGCGCAATGCCGCACGGGTGAACAGTTTCAGGTCAACCAATACCTGGTCGTTTCTGGAGCGTCCGCTGTGTATCTTCTTGCCCATATCGCCCAGGGCACGCGTCAGCAGCAGCTCCACCTGAGAGTGAACGTCCTCGATGTCGTCCTCAATGACAAACTCTCCACGCTCACACAGAGCGTAAATCTTGCGCAGCTCCTGCAGCAGTTGCGGCAGCTCGTCATCGCCGATGAGGCCTATGCTGTTGAGCATCGTGATGTGGGCCATGCTGCCCAGCACGTCATATTTTGCCAGATAGAGGTCCATCTCGCGGTCACGGCCTACGGTGAAGCGCTCTATCTCCTTGTTGATTTCAAATCCTTTTGACCAGAGTTTCATTCAAATTGACAAATTAACGGATTATGTATTTATCCCTGCATTAATTTATTGTGCGGTCAATAGTTTATCATGCAGAGCATGTCGGCAAACTTATCAAGCCCGCTTTTTATCTTGTTTCCTACCATCATCTTCAGCATCGGGTTCAGGTCAGCCTTCATTGTGAGGCGCATCTTCGTTGCCTCCTGACCCTCAGCGACGGTCGTGGGGAGCACCTGAATCCACAGATTGGCCTCTACGGGAGACTGCTCTGTGGCGAACTTGATGGTCTTGTTCTCCTCGCGCTCAATGATGCAGAGCGATATCTCGCCCACCATCGGGGCGGGTATGGCTATCCTGTCCTCCGTCAGCTGCACATCCTTCAGGCTGTCGAGCATTGACGGGTCTTGCCCTGCCTGCTCCATTTGCTGGCGCACGGTGTCGTTATCCTGAGCCGATGACAGCAGCGGACGCAGGTTCTCAAGGTTGCTCAGCATGGCATAGACGCGCTCCACCGGGGCCGAGATATACTTTACTTCGCTTTCGTATTGTGTCATTGTTTTCTTGTATGTTTTTTATTTTCAGGCTGCAAAGGTAATAATTTTTTGCGGAAGACACACATTTTTTATGTGATATTTAACTCTACTTTGTAATAATTTTCGTAACTTTGCCGCTTGATATAGCATCCTGAACAATTTTTATATCTACATAACACAAAAACAAAAAACATCACATGAAGAGACATTTCATTGCATTTTGCTTGCTGTCACTGTGTGCGATAGCAAGCTTTGCAGCCGACGTATTAGTCCGCGAACCGTCTTTCTGGTGCTTCGACCAGTTCAGTGCCGGACGTACTTTTCAGGCTGTAACTCCCTTTAACGGCCTCTATCTCAGGGCCTCCAGCGCCAGGACCCTGACCATTGAGACGGCTTCATACGAAGGAACATTCAGCGACGGCAGCAGATGGAGCGTACAGCGCATAGGAACAAACGTTGCAGGCAATATCTTTGACTCTAAGGGTATGACGGCTTCGCAGTCTGCGGTCAGCAAGACAACAGATGACTGCTTCGCCATTCATGTGGCTGTTCCCGGTACGCTATATGTCATTATGAAGAACTCCAGCACCTACGACGGACGTAAAATGGTAATGAAGTTCAACGGAGAGACGGTGCAGGAGTTCCCTACCTCTACGTCGCCTGTTGAGCTGAAGCACACTGCCACCACCGAGGGAGTCTATTTCTTTACCTCTGACCGGGCCTACAGCCTGCTGGCAGTGCGCTTTGTGCCTGAGGTAGAGGAGTATAGCATCCATGCACCGGCGGACTGTTTCTCGTTTGCGTCGCCGCTGAATCTCGACCTGAGCAAGTCTGAACTGCGGGCATACGTGGCCGAGTCTGTCAAGGATGACCAGGTAAAAATGAAGCGCATAGAGACTGTTCCCGGACAGACAGGCGTTGTGATGCGCGGCAAGGCAGGGCAGACATACACCGTGCCGGTGTTGAAGAAAGCCGGTGACGTAGGCACTAACTTGCTCTATCCTGCCATGACTGCACGCAAGGCAAACAGTGAGGAGGTGGTGACAACGTCCGCTTCCTACCACCACAACAGCGATAATTTTGCCGCCGAACTGGTGCATCGCTGGCAGGAATACTGGCAGGAGCGCCCCGGTCAGGGCACGAGAGTGAACGCCGGTGGCGTGAAGATTATCTTCAGTGACTCGCAGACCCACAGCCGCGGAGTGGAGAATTTCCGTACCAGCGGCGTTGTTGACCCAATGCGTCTGCCTAAGGATGCCTTCTATACACACCAGGCCATGTGGGACGGATGGGTTGATGACCTGAAGCCTCACACCTACATCTGCGGCCACTGGAACTATGACGAGGGTCAGACCATACCTACTGTCTTTGTGGTATCCACCAGCCCCTCCGTTGAGTTGGTGCTCCCTAACGACAAAGTCCAGCAGCCTACGAAGAAGGACGGTGACTTCCTTTACACGTTCAAAGACGTGCCATACGTGGCAGGTACGCTTACCGCTATCGGCTATGACGCGCAGCACAGCGAGCAGTCGCGCTATTCCATCGAGACTACCGGCGACGCTTCTCAGCTGGTACTCACCGCCATGCAGCATCCTACGGGATGGAAGGCCGACGGTGCCGACCTGGCTCTTGTCACCGTAGAGATATTAGACAGCGAGGGCCGTCGCTGTCCGTTGGACAACCGCGACGTGACTTTCAGCCTTGAAGGCCCTGCCGAGTGGCTTGGCGGCGTGGCTCACGGCTCCACACAACCCATTGGAGGCAGATGGACAAACGATAACTATGTGCGTGCAACCACGTTGCCGGTAGAGTGCGGTGTCAACCGTGTCATGCTGCGCTCGCTGACCGAGGCCGGAGCCGTGAAGCTCACGGCAAGCGCCGAGGGGCTGGGTTCTGCCAGCATAGACCTCACCACTCTCCCCATAAAGACCGAGGGCGGACTGACGACCTTTAAGCCTTCAGACGGACTGAAGCCCGTGCTGGACCGTGGAGAGACACCTTCGGAGCCCAGCTTCGTGCAGAGCCTCGTAGGCGTTCCGGTGAAGAGTGCCAAGGCGGGCAGCGGAGGTGACCCGAAGACATGCTACGATGACAAAGAGACCACCTCATGGTCAAGCGGCAACACGCTCAACACCTCGTGGATAGAGTTTACTTTCAACGAACCGGTGAAGCTGAAGGAGATTTCATGCAAGATGGGCGGCACCAACTTCCGCACCACGAGCTATCCTCTCGCCATCTATGCCGGCGAGACGGAGGTGTGGCGCGGCTGGACCCCAAAGTCGCTCGGATATGTGCGCATGAAGCTCAGCGAGGCACCTGCTTCTGAGACTTACAGAGTAAAGATGCTGAACCAGAGCACCACGGGCGATGCCTTTGGCGATATTGTGGAGTTGAGCGGCTCAACGGCAGCAGTGTCCGGTAGCAGCTACGTGCTGAACATTGCCGAGATAGAATTCCTTAAAGATGCAGGAAACGAATAACGAATAAAAGACAACTAATAATTTTCCAAGTGAACTATGAACAAGATATATAGAATACTTCTGATAACCCTTTCGTTCGTCATCTGCCACCTGCTGTCTGTCCCGGTAATGGCGCACGAGGTATATAACTTCAACAGCGATTGGGAGATAGACTATTCAGAGCTGGCATCGGGCGTGAAGACCGGCACTGAGCATGTGACCCTGCCGCACGCATGGAATGAGGATGAGGCCTTCAAGGTCTATATCACCGACCAGAGCGACGGCATCGTATGGTATCGCAAGACCTTCACCCTGCCCGAGTCGGCGCAGGGCAAGCGCGTAATCGTTGAGTTTGAGGGCTGCCGTCTGGCTGCTGATGTTAAGGTGAACGGCAAGGATGTGGGCTACAGCGAGAACGGTGTCATGGCTTTCGGCTTTGACATCACCGACAAACTGCAGGCGGGCGAGAACCGCATTGAGGTGAAAACCGACAACTCCTGGAATTACCATAAGAGAAATACCAACAGCCAGCTGCAGTGGAACAGCAGTAACTTCTACTCCAACTACGGCGGCCTGAACAAGAACGTGTGGCTGCACATACTGCCGGAGGTGCATCAGACGCTGCCACTCTATTCCAATCTCGGCACCACGGGCGTCTATATCTATGCGAAGAATTTTGATGTCCCGTCACGCAAAGCCACCATCTGCGTGGAGAGCGAGGTGCAGAATGACGGCGCAACGGCAAAGGATGAGCCGCTGGAAGTCATCATCACCGAGCTTGACGGCACCGAGATAGCCCACTTCACCGGTGCTGCGGGTCAGCTGGCTCCTGCCGGCGGGCGCACCGTGCTGAAGGCTGAGAAGGAGGTAAACGGCCTGCATTTCTGGTCATGGGGATATGGCTATCTGTACAATGTCAAGACTATCGTGGCCAAGGACACCGTCACCACCACGACCGGATTCCGCAAGACTGAGTTCAAGAACGGTATGTTCTACCTCAACGACCGCGTCATGATGGTACACGGCTATGCCCAGCGCACCACTAACGAGTGGCCCGGAGTGGGACAGAGCGTGCCTGCATGGCTGAGCGACTACAGCAACGACCTCTTTGTGAAGTCCGGCGGCAACCTCGTCAGGTGGATGCACGTCACACCGTGGATACAGGATGTGCAGTCCTGTGACCGCGTGGGACTTATCCAGGCGATGCCTGCCGGCGATGCCGAGTCAGATGTTGAGGACCAGCGATGGACAGACCGTAAGGAGTTGATGCGCGATGCTATCATCTACCTGCGCAACTATCCCAGCATCATCTTCTATGAGTGTGGCAATGCCGACATCAGCGTAGCTCACATGAAGGAGATGCTCGCCATCCGCGACCAGTACGACCCCAACGGAGGCAGGGCAATGGGTTCACGCGGTATGCGCGACGTGGCCGAGGCGGAATATGGCGGCGAGATGCTGTATATCAACAAGTCGCAGACCAAGCCGATGTGGATGATGGAGTACTGCCGCGATGAAGGCATAAGGGGATATTGGAACGACTGGAGCGCACCATACCATAAGGAAGGCAACGACCTGGTCTATATGAACTATATTACCAACGGCGAGGAGAAGCAGTTTGAGCACATGGCCGCAGCATCACAGTCCATAACTGCGGGTGCGGCATACCTGCACATACCGTTGGACCGCATGGTCTATGACGAACTGAAGATGGTATTTGAAGATGACGGAGAAACCACCTCTGTCACAAAAGTCTATCGTCTGGATGTGACCAACGGTGATGACGGATACTACACCCTTGACGGCAAGCGCGTCTCCAGCCCCGGTCAGGGCCTGTATATCCACAAAGGCAAGAAGACTCTCCGCACCTCATCGGCCACGGAGAGGTAAAAACAGATTTTCCGTCACGGTACGGAAACAAATTCCGCCATTGACGGAAAAGTTTTCCGCACCGGTGCGGAAAAAGTTTCCGTAAGGTTCGGAAAAATATAAAAGGACAGGTTTTGCAGACAACGAGTTGCACTAATCTCTCGAATTCTACTATATACTGTCCGCTAAACATAATAACCCCGTCCCAACTCTTTATGAGTCATGGGACGGGATTTTCTTGCTTGTGTCAAGCTTCCTGTCAATGTGCATCCACTCGGGATGCCCGTTGATGTCGCTATGCCTTGCTGTTCTTGATGGTTGGCACGCTGAGCGCTGCTAGCAGTAGCAGCACGCCGGCAATGAAGAGCATCATGGGCTGTGAGCCTCCGGCAACGTGTTTGAGCAGCTGTCCGCCAAGCACCGCTGCTACTATCTGCGGCAGGCAGATGGTGCAGTTGAAGAGTCCGAGGTACGTACCCATCTTCGGATTGCCCTGAATGGCGTTGGTGAAGAGCGTGAAGGGCAGTGCCAGCATGGCAGCCCAGGCGCATCCTATGAGCAGGAAGGGTAGGAAGAGCACGTACTGGTTGTGTATGTACTGGCATGATATGAAGCCAGCGGCACCGATGAGAAGGCTGATTGCGTATGCCGTGCGGTAGTTTGTGCCAAAGAGAGGTATGACAGAAGCCCAGATGACGGAGCCCACGGCCTGCACGGCAAAGACTACGCCGACCCAGTTGGCTGCCTCCTGATAGCCCGCCGAGGCAGGGTCTGTGGTGCCCCAGCAGTTGTCGGCGATGGCGCCGGGTGTGTAGGTCCACATATACATGAAGGCTGCCCAGCAGAAGAACTGCACCAGTCCGATGGTCAGGAAGGTGTTCCATACGCTTCCGCTCTTCTTGGGAGTGAGAGGCTCGGCGGCGTTTGCAAGCGTAGCGTCGTTGTATTCGGCAAACTCCTGTGGCGGCCATTCGTGCACCTTGGCAGTGGTATAGATGACGCAGAGGATGAGTATGGCGGCGCCTACATAGAAAGAATAGATGACGGAATCGGGTATGACACCCTCGGGAGCCACATTCTTCACGCCGATGTAGGTAAAGAAATAGGGGAAGAGGTACCCTACGAGCGAGCCGGCATTGCACAGGAATGACTGTATGGAGTAGGCCTTGCCCTTCTGCTCTTCGTTCACCATGTCGCCCACCATCATCTTGAATGGCTGCATGGCGATGTTGATGCTGGTGTCAAGGAGCATCAGCGAGAACAGTCCGAAGAGCATCGTGCCCGACAGTCCCCACATCACCAACTGCGTGGTGAGACCCAAGGAACCGGCGTTGGGGAGCAACATCATCACCGCTACGGCAATGAGGGCACCGATGAAAAGATACGGTATCCTGCGCCCGAAGCGGCACCAGGTGCGGTCGCTGAAGTATCCGATGAGCGGTTGCACCACCATGCCCATCAGCGGTGGCAGTATCCAGAAGAAGCTGAGCTGATGAGGGTCAGCGCCAAGGGTGGCGAAGATGCGGCTGATGTTAGCCGACTGCAGGGCGTAGGCTATCTGCACTCCGAAGAAGCCGAAGCTGAGATTCCACAGTCCCCAAAAGGAAAGGTCAGGTTTTCTTTTCATGATTTTCAACTATTAATTATCAGTTCTAATTCTCAATATCACGCGTCGTCCCCCTGATGATGAGGTTAGTCCTCACGATGCGCTTTATGGGGTGCTGATTGAGTTCCTCGCTTTCTACCTGCGAGATTAGTATCTCTGCCGCCAGCCTTCCCACCTCCTTGCCGCGTTGTTCCACGGTGGTCAGCTGCGGGTCGCAGGCGCGGGAGAGGTTGTCGTTGGCAAAACCGCAGATGCTAACCTCCTGCGGAATGCGCTTCCCCAGGCGCTTCAGGGCGTGGACGGCGCTCACGGCGGTGTCGTCGTTGATGCAGAAGAGGGCGTCGGGGGGTGATGACAGAGTGGACTCAGGGCCGAAGATGGCGGGTATCAGCTCTGCCGCCTTGGCTCCCGTGTCGCAGTTTATCACAAGTTCATCGTCTATGGGCAGCCCCGCCTGCAGCAGGGCATCGGCGTAACCGTTGTAGCGGTTCTTCGTAATCTCCATGTTGGGGCGGCTGCCGAAGAATGCTATCCTCTTGCAACCCGTCTCCAGAAGGTGACTGACGGCATGGAAGGCACCGTCGTAATCATCTACCACCACGCGCGATGCATCGATGCCCGTACAGATGCGGTCGTAGAACACCAGGCGGCAACCGTTGCCGATGAGCCGATAGAAGTGGTCGTACTCCGTCGTGTCCTTGGCCTGAGACACTATGACGCCGCATACGCGATGCTCCATGAAGCGCTGGCATATCTCCACCTCGCGCTCATAGCTCTCATTGCTCTGTGCCACCAGCAGGCTGTATCCGTGTCGGTGAGCCTCAGACTCGATGCCCGAGAGGATGGTGGAGAAATAGAAATGCACTATCTCGGGCACTATGACACCTATCACCTTCGTTGGCTGCATGTTCGTCTGGCGCAGGCGCGATGCCAGCTCATTGGGTGTGAAACCCTTGCTTTGAGCGTAAGACACCACCCGTTCGCGCACCTCTGCCGAGATTATGGCAGAGCCGCTGAGAGCCCGCGACACCGTGGAGACCGACACTCCAAGGTCGCGTGCAAGGTCCTTCATCGTAAGTGGTTTGTTGTCAGGTGACATATATGAATAGGTATTTAGGCTTATTTGGGGGCAAAGTTACTGCTTTTCCTGCATATTGCCAAACTTTTTTTTCGCTTATTGCAGGCTCTGCACAATGACGGTACTACGCCATTCTGGTATTTTTCTTCTGCAAGTAGATTGCTCAATTTGTGTCGCGCTGATGTTCTTTTCGCGAAAAAAAATCATCTGATTTGCTGATATTTCGATATTATTTTGTAACTTTGTACCCAGAAATTGAAAAAACAACCTTAATTGCAATAATAATTAACGCAGAATTTTTATGAAACTTAAAAAGAATCTATTTGCAATCCTGGCTCTTCTTTTCGGGGTGTCAATGGGTGTGCGGGCCGATGTGGTGAAGTACCTGGTGCTCAACACTGCAGACGGACAGCAGGTGATTGCACTGGCAGACAATCCGGTGATGACCGTCTCCGGTGGTGTGCTGAAAGTGTCTGTCGGCGGTGTGGAGAAGGTTTCCACAAGCCTCGACAATGTGAAGAACTACATGTTTCAGGAGCAGAGTGCTACAGCCATCCGCGAAATCATGGCTGATGGCTACCAGCTGTCAGAAGGACATGTGTTCATGAGTAACGTAAAAGCAGGCGAGACAATTGCGGTCTATAGTGCCGACAGCCGTCGCGTGAGTGTGCAGCGCGTCGCTGCCGACGGACGTGTGGACATTGACCTGACCTCACTGCCAAAGGGCGTCTATATCGTTAAGTCGCCTACCACATCAATCAAAGTATTAAACGACTAAAAAACAACCCTAAAACACACAGTAAAGAACTATGAAAAAAGGTTTACTTACACTTATCGCGGCTTCGTCACTCTGCCTCGGAGCCAGCGCACAGACACAGTATATCATGCAGGTCACAAAGACCAATGGCCAGACAGAGCTCATCAATGCCGACGAGGTGCTGAGCGTATCGTTCGTGCAGGGCGAGCTGTCACCCAAGGTAGTGATGATGAACGAGATACGCAACAGCCTCTATGGCATTGCGTCAAGAAAGCTTAACTTCGCCGCTCTCAACATGGGCAACGCCCTTCTGGCTGAGCTGGCAAAGATTGCAGCCGCTGACGATGGTGTCATTGCTGCCATGCAGCAGGATGCCATTAGCAAGGTGAAGGGCCAGGTGAAGCCAGTGGAGGAAGGTTCTGAGCTCGCAAAGGCCGGATACCAGAAGTATGCCGTACTTGACTTTAATTTGTTTGACGGCGTGTACAGCTTCAGTGAGGATGGCGAGATGACCAAGGGCGACGCTACCGGACAGATAGTAATTAACTTCCCTGTTGACTTGGAGGACTACAGCGGTAACGTCACCGCTACCCTCAAGGGCAGCGAAAAGAGGTCAGAGATGCTGGTACCCTACCTCAAGGACAAGACTGTTGCCCTCATCGTACGCTTGCCAGAGACTATAAATGTTACCATGAGCAACAAGGATGGCGTTAGTCTGTATGACGGAAAGCTGAACATCGCCTTCGAGAAGAAGTCTGAGGGCTCATCCTATTTCAATCCTCTCGCAGACAAGTGGACTATCAGCAGCGAGTTGAATGCTCACCTGAAGGATCTCAACGATGAGAACACTCTCACCACAAGCCTGAGCTATGACGGCTCAACAGGTACAGTAGCCTCTACATACGGCTTCAGCCTGAACGGTCAGAGCGTCATCGAGCGTAAGGCACAGGTTACGCTGCCTATACTGTCACAGATCAGTATGATGATTCCGATGATAAGCAACATGATGTCCCTCAACAACGGTTCTCCAGTTGACATGATTGCCAGCATACTGTCAACAGGAAGTGCTAAGGAGATGGTTGCAGGCATTTCTGCCATGCTTCTCAACGGTGCAAGCCTTGACAACTATGAGGTTACATTGCTCGGCGACCTGACCATCACAGCCAGCATCAGCAATATCTACATGGCAATCCAGACCAATAAGGCATTGAAGGAGGCTCGCCGCAATGGTGCTGACGAGGCTACTATCAGCCAGTCTGTAGAGCAGCTCAACCAGTTCATCAAGCTGGGCCTGAAGGCAAAGAAGCTCAATGCAGAACTGCCAGCAAAGCTCGTTACTGCAAAGGTTGGTGTTGACTACACACCATTGCCCGCTGTCAGCTTCGACGGAAAGGAATTTACTCCTATCACAGAGCTGATCGACGTGAGGTCCACTGGCTATATCATCAACATCGCTGACCACTGCGTACAGCCACTCTCAACAGCAGTGACATCACTCGGAGTAATCACAGGCAACCTCATCAAGCTCTTCACCCTGCAGAGCCAGGAGGAGCAGCCTGTAGCAACAGAATAAGCACACAGCAAACACTTTATAAAGAATTGGGTCCGCTTTCCGAAGTGGGCCCAATTCTTTTTGTTGAACCAAATCTGCACGTTGTACCTCTGGCTTTGCCGCGCTCGGCCCATCGGGATGCTTTCATAGCGAAGCGGAGAAAGAAGGCACTTCGCCGTGGACGGTAAGTTGCTAACTGTCTGAAAATAATTGCGTTTTTTCTTGCGTATGTCGGGAAAATGTAGTAATTTTGCACCCGCTTTTCGTGTCGGCACGCCATTTCGGCGTCCAGCGGAGGCAGATAAAAACATTATTAACCCATTAAAAAACAAAGAAAAGACAGATGATTATCGTACCTGTAAAAGAAGGTGAGAACATTGAAAGAGCGCTTAAGAAGTTCAAGAGAAAGTTTGAGAAGACCGGTGTGGTGAAGGAACTCCGCTCACGCCAGCAGTTCAACAAGCCTTCTGTCCTGAAGCGCCTGAAGATGGAGCACGCCATCTATGTACAGAAGTTGCGCCAGAGCGAGGAGAACTAAACCGTTTCCCCTCCCCCTGACAACAGGGTGAAAGGCGGTAGGGCGGCGCTATCCGGAAGTGCAGAGCACCAATGGATGCCCCTGAAACATTAAACCTTGTTAAAAATTTTGGCAGTCTGAATTTATTTCAGTAAATTCGCAACATGATTGTTGAAGACTTCCTGAGATATATGGAGGCAGAACGTGAGGCGTCACCGCTGACCGTTTCGACCTATGAGCAAGCTCTCGGAGACTATGCCGCCTACATCTCGGAACTCGGAGACACGACCCTTGAAGATGCCGACAGCGACGTGATACGCGACTGGATGGAGCACCTGATGGACAACGGCCACAAGGCCTCTACCGTCTGCAAGTACCTCTCCGCCGTGAAATCGCTCTACAGATACGCTCTGCGTATGGGCATCATCAAACGCGATCCCGCACACCCCCTGCACGGGCCAAAGAAGGAAAAGGCACTGCCGGTGTTCATAAAAGAGCAGGAAGCAGACAAACTCTTTGACAAAGTGCGTTGGGATATGGAGAATATAAAAGATGTACGTGCGCGTACATTATTATTATTACTCTATTCCACGGGCATCCGGCGAGCTGAGGTCATAGCGCTGCGCGACAGCGACGTGAACCTCGTGAGCCGCGAGATAAAGGTGACGGGCAAGCGTCGCAAGCAGCGCATCATACCGCTGGGCGAGGAGATCGTGACGGAGCTGCAGCGCTACATGGCCCTCAGAGACCGTGAGCAGCCAGGCAGCGAAGCCACCAGCGGAGGAGCATTGTTTCGCAATGACAGCGGAAAGGCCCTGACGGAAGGCAGCGTGTACAACATCGTGCACACCTACCTCACGCAGGTCACGACGCAGAAGAAGCGCTCGCCGCACGTGCTCAGGCACTCATTCGCAACGGCAATGCTCAACAATGACGCACAGCTGGGCAGTGTGCAGAAGCTGTTAGGACACCAGAGCCTGACGACAACGCAAATCTACACGCACGTCACATTCAAGGATCTGAAGCGAACTTACTCTATGGCTCACCCCCGGGAGAGCAGAAAATAGAGGAATGATATATTATACTATCTAACCCCTAAAAAGAAAGAGACTATGGAAATCAACATTCAGGCTGTCCGATTCGACGCAACAGAGAAGTTAAAGGAGTTTGCTACAAAGAAAGTAGAGAAGCTCTCAAAGTCTTACGAAGATATAAAGAAAGTAGAGGTGCAAATGAAAGTCGTCAAACCACAGACGGCCCTCAACAAGGAGGTAGGCCTTAGTGTGGTAATCCCTGGCGGCACACAATATGTGGAGAAAACCTGCGATACATTCGAGGAAAGCATAGACCTGTGCGTTGACGCCATGAAGGTGAAACTGACGAAATTGAAAGAAAAATCAAGAAATCATTAAAAAAACTCGCAAAAAGTTTTGGTGATTTGAAAAATATGTGTACCTTTGCACCCGAAATCAAAAAGCCGTCGCCTCGTGACGTGGTTCGGACGCAGGGACATGCCTCTTTAGCTCAGTTGGCC
>DEKQ01000094.1:24300-46825 GCA_002353975.1 Prevotellaceae bacterium UBA2718 | reverse complement strand
TCGCGTTTTGCGGGTGCAAAGGTAGATATTTTTTTTCTTTTGTGCAAATTTTTTTATAAGAATTTGCTCTGAAGAGGTTATTTCTATTGTTTTGGAGATTTTTGCTGAAAATATTTGCGAGAATCGGGTAATGTTGTTATCTTCGCATCCGAAATGACGGTTTCGGAAATGACAGTTTCGGAAATGTATAAAAAGTAAGATATGAGATTCTACGACAGAGAACAGGAGATTACCTTCTTGAAGGGGACTCGGGAACAGGCAAGGAAGGTGGCCCGGTTTACGGTGCTCACTGGGCGGAGGCGCATCGGCAAGACGACGCTGATACGCGAGGCATACAAGGATGAGCCTTTCATCTATTTCTTTGTAGCCAGAAAGGCTGAGGGCGACCTCTGCGAGGCGTATGTCGATGAGGTGAATGAGAAGTTGAACATCCCTACGCTTGGCAGCAGCCGCAAGTTCAGCGACATCTTTCGCTACTTGATGAAACTGTCGGAGACGAGGAGCTTCACGCTGGTCATCGACGAGTTCCAGGACTTCTTCCGGGTGAGCAAAAGCGTGTTCAGCGAGATGCAGAATATCTGGGACGAGTACGAGAAGACATCGAAAATAAACCTCGTGGTGTGTGGCAGCATCTACTCGTTGATGCAGAAAATCTTCAAGGACAAAAAGGAACCGTTGTACGGGCGGAATACGGCAGAGCTGCGGCTGAAGCCCTTCCGCCCCTCGGTGCTGAAAGATATTATGGCAGACGCGAAGCCTGACTATAGCAACGAAGACCTGCTGGCGCTGTTTACGTTTACGGGCGGCGTGGCCAAGTACGTGAACCTGCTGGTAGATGCTGGTGCGCTGGATAAGGACAGCATGATCCGGCATATCGTCAGCCCCAACTCGACCTTCCTGAACGAAGGAAAGAACAACCTGATCGAGGAGTTTGGCAAGGACTACGGAACCTATTTCTCCATCCTGTCGTGCATAGCCCGAGGCAAGAACACCCGCAGCGAGATTGAGGACATGATAGGGCGCGAGGTGGGTGGCTATCTGACCAATCTGGAGAATGACTACGAACTGATAGCCAAGCGGCAGCCCTTGTTTGAAAAGAGCAGTACGAAAAACGTACGCTATGAACTGGGCGACGTGTTCTATTCGCTCTGGTTTCGTTTCATCTTCAAGTATGGCTATATCATCGAGATAGAGAACTACGGCAAGCTGCAGGAGATTATCGAGCGCGACTACAAAACCTTCAGTGGCCTGATGCTGGAACGTTATTTCCACCGTGTGGCGATGGAGAGCGGCGAGTTCACGAGGATTGGCCGCTGGTGGGACCGTAAGGGCGAAAACGAAATTGACATGATTGCCGAAGATGAATTGTCAAATTGTGCCACGTTCTACGAAATCAAGCGGCAACGCGACGATATCAACATTGGCACGCTGAAGCAGAAGGCAGAGGTGATGCTGCGGGCAACGGGAGCCTTCAAAGGCTATGAGATACGCTATGAAGGGTTGAGTATGGAGGATATGTGAATAAGATTCGGGAAGAGTGGCGAGAAATATGATAAAGGCATAATACGAAAAAACTCCCGATGCCTACCGCGAGGATAGAGCATCCGGAATATTTGTAAAGAGAGAGAGAGAATACGAGTCATGGCGAAGGCCTACCGACAATCGCTTTCGCAACCGAATTTTTAGGCTAACAACAAATTTAATCCAAAACATTTGGCTACGTGAAGTGTTTTTCTTAATTTTGCAACCGATAAGGGGCAGAAGCTGTCTGTTCTTTGTCCGATAGGACACTACGCATATCAGAGTAAATCTGAGTAAAAGTTGGTTGCTAAATCGTTACTACTCAATATTTGATTGATACGTATCTGAATATCAATCAACAAGTTAAGCTAAAATTGTTTGTTTTACGACAGGAAACTGAGCATACTCTTATTTATGGCAGCACACAATACTTTAGGCCAATGGGGCGAGGATGTCGCGGCGAAATATCTCATCTCTAAGGGGTGGTATATACGTGACCGCAACTGGCGTAACCATCATAGGGAGATTGATATCGTGTGCATTGATGAGGATATGACGACCCTGTTGATAGTGGAAGTAAAGACACGCAGCAGTGATGCATTTGGACAGCCGGACGAAGCCATTTCATCAGAGAAGCGACACAATATCGTTAAGGCGGCGCAAGATTATGCGTTCAGCAACTATCTTGCGCACCTGACGCTGCGATATGACACCATTTCAGTTGTCGGGACACCTGAGACGGGATATACGATAGAACATAAAGAGGGCGCCTATGACGTGCTTTCACAGTTTCTGTATAACAAGGAGGACTACAAGAAACACTTGTATCATAACCGAAACCGTAGTGGATTGTGGTAGATAATATGCTATGAAAGAGAAAAAGATACCCACCTGGGACGAGTTGCTTGCATCGCTGAATGCCTGTCAGGACCATCCTGCCGACACTGCTTGGGATGCTTATCGTTACCTGAATGCACATTTAGGCGAACTGTCATCAGAGGAGGCACGCTCGCTATTGGCCTGCATCATGAAGATACCGCTGCCGCGTCCGTCGCTGTTGCATTCCTGCCTGCTTAGTGTGGCACTGCGTATGGCCGATGCATACCCTGATTTTAAGTTGTTGAATTTCCTTGTCTTATGGGGATATGATGTCAATCTTCGCGGTGAAGACCGTCAGCAGCAGGTGGGCAAGGATGGGCGCACATACCTTTCACTTGAGGACAAGGCGGAGAGGGCTGTAAGAAAATACCTCACGCTGCACCCTGCGGAGTGCCCGTTGCAGCCTGTCAAGGAGCTGCCGATGATTGCGACGCCCATCATAGGGTATGTTCATAGCTATGATGCGGGCAATGATTATTACCATATCTACGATAATCTCTCGCGACATTTCGTTGCAATCTCGCCGCAGCAGAGGCCGCAGATAGGGGATTTCGTATGGTTCTCGCCCATAATTCCCCGTGGAAGCAAGTTCAAATCAGCCATCGTGATAAGGCCGGAAGACCCTCGTGCCGGGCAAGAAACATTCAGATTGACGGAGGCGGAAGTGACTCAAATAAACCGCAAGGAAGGCTACATTGGCTACAGACTGCTCGGCTTTCCACCTGCTACGGCAGAGGGAGAGTATTCCAAAGACGGGTATGCTTCGCTGAGATTAGTCGTAGATATGAATGGAAAACCTGCATCCGGCTCCCTGCGCAAGGGGCAGAGGGTACGGATGTTGCTGTACCTCACAAGGGGCAAGGATGCCCTGAAACACAATCATATAGAAAAAATCCTCGTAAGCCAATGACTTGCGAGGATTTTTTTCTGTGTGTGGTGCCAACGGGAATCGAACCAGTGACACAAGGATTTTCAGTCCTTTGCTCTACCAACTGAGCTATGGCACCAAGTGCAACCTCGGCAACAGACACTGCCCTTTACCACCCCTGATAAGCGTCCGTATCCTTGATTGCGGGTGCAAAGGTACGAACTTTATCTGAATTGACCAAATAAATTGGGAACTTTTTTACTGATTTTATTGTACTTTACCCTAAAAACAGCAGATTTGGGGGTGTAAATGCCCTTTTTAGTATCCGAGTTCTTCGCCTACCAGCACCACGATGTGGCGGCGGGCAGGCCTGGAATGGCGCAGGAAGTGGATGCAGGTGCAGATGCAATCCTCCGACTTGCAGTTGTGGCACACACCGTCTTTGCGGCACGGAGTATCGATGTCAAACCTTTGCGCGTTGATGGGACTTGCCGTTCCGCGGGCACGTGCCAATGCTGACTCCACATCCTTCGTGACCTTATTGAGTCCAATGACGAAGATGACATGCGTGGGCCCCCATGTTATGGCAGCTACGCGGTTGCCGTTGCCGTCAATGTTTACTATCACACCGTCTTCGCTTATGGCATTGGCGCTGGAGAGATAGTAGTCACATGAGAATGCCTTGCGATAGATGTCAAGTTGCTCCTCGCGTGTCTCAGCCTGGTCACGGTCCAGCACTTTATAGTCAGCCTCATGGAGAGCCTCTGTCAATCCCATCCTGCGGATAGTCTCCGAGCCGCCCCATGTGACGCTGCTGCCAGCTGGCATCAGTTGCTTTACACGGGCGATAGCGTCTTGAGACGTAGGGCAATAGTATGCTTCAAAGTGGCGGCGCTCAAGGTTTTTCACCAGCGTCTGTCCAAGCATACGGTTCCTGCTTTCTATAATATCCATATTCCTTATTGCTGGTTAGTTACTTGTTGAACTGCGCAGGCTAACTGGTCAGGGCAGCTGGTGTTCTTGATGCCGCATCTGATGCCGCTGAGTCTCTTTTCTATCTCGCTCAATGGCATACCCTCAACGAGTCGGCCTATGCCCTGAAGGTTTCCGTCGCAGCCTCCCAGGAAGCTGACATTGTGAATGCGCTGCTCGTCATCCACTTCAAAAAAGATGGCCTTACTGCAAGTGCCGTGTGTTTGATATTCGTATTTCTTCATTGTCTATATTTATTTGATGTATTGGATTTTTTCTGCGTTACGTGGTTTTGCTGCCGGCTTCTCGTCTGGGTAGCCCACTGCGAGGATGTAGAGCAGCTCATAGCCTTCACTGAAGTTGAGGCGGTCTATGTAAGGCTTGCATTGTTCGTTGCTCTTCAGGAACCTTACCGGCCCGCCGAGGCAGCAAGTGCCCAGTCCCATTGACTGCGCTGCCAGCATCATGTTCTCGCCCAGCATTCCTGCATCCAGTTCGCCGCTGCCCTTGGGTGTTGCCACGCAAATGATATTCGGAGCATTGCGGAACATATTCTTGAAACCAGGGTCACGCTTCACCTGCTCAGCGTTTTCCTTCTTGTAAATCTCTGTCAGTCCGGTGATGAACGAGGGGTCCTCCACAACGCGTACCTCCCACGGCTGACGGTTCATGCCGCTTGGGGCATTGATGCCGCACGTGGCTATCTGCACTAACTTCTCGTGCTCCACAGGGCGGTCAAGATACTTGCGTATGGAGCGGCGGTCCATAATGGAACTGATGGTGGAGTTGTCGCATTTCCCCGTTCCGTCAGCAGTAGAGCTAACCTGCCCCTTAGTCCATGCACCGACCACTTCGCCGATGTACTCGGTGTGCACTCCTGCAGGGGGATTGGAGTACATCTTGCGTGGAACGTCATTGCAGAAGTGCTTGCTGTCAAACGGCGCAGCATACATCTTACGACACTCTATGACCATCGTGGCCTCGGTGTAATAAGGGGTGCCGTTCTTGGTGTATGCGGTATGGAGCCCGAGTGCTGCCGCCTTGTCTCCGTCGCGGCCTGAGTTCTTGCCCATATAAGTCAGTACGCGGCTTTGCTCCACATCGAATGTCATTACCGTGAAATAGTCCGAAGAGTCCAGGAACTGCTTCGTATAGCGCTTCTCTGCCACATAAACGGTCACAGCCGTGCGTCCCCAGAGGGTGCCGATGCCGCCCCATCCGATGGTCATAGCGTTGCTCTTCTTGCTGTCTCCGGCGCAGAGCAGTTGTGCATCGCGAAACCATTGGAAGCCGTTGTCGGTAAATCCTTCACGAACGTCAAACTGCGTAAAACCGTTCTCCTCCTGTGCCATCAAGCTGAAGGGCATACTACTGAGCAGCACCGCTGCCAGTATCATTTTGATTTTCTTTCCCATATTTGTTGTCTATTGTGTCGTTATCTGCATGCAAAATTAATGATTTTAATCGAGTAAACCAAACGAACATCCATATAAATGTGTATATTCGCACATTAAACCCTAAAAATCTTTGTGCGAAATTGCTGATTATTCAGTAATTATCACTACTTTTGCAGGCGGGTAAATGTTTTTTATTATGGCTGAACAGACGAACAATAAGGATGTGGCTTTGGCGCTGTCAAGTGGCGGCGCAAGGGGGTTGGCACATATCGGCGCCATAGAGGAGCTGCTGTCACACGGTTATCGCATCACCTCCATTGCGGGCTGCTCCATGGGGGCGCTCATCGGGGGTGTCTATGCTGCCGGCAAGCTGAGCGAGTTCCGCGAGTGGATGAAGACCATCGACAAGAAGAGGATGCTGGAGCTGATTGATTTCTCCCTGTCCATCAATCACCTGGTGAAGGGGGACCGTATCATCGAGGCCATCATGGAGTTTGTGCCAGATGTGGCTATCGAAGACCTGCCTATCCCCTATTGTGCCGTGGCTACTGACCTGACATCGGGCCGTGAAGTCGTGTTCAGCAAGGGCAGCCTGTTTGAGGCTATCCGCGCCAGCATCTCCCTCCCGTCGTTCTACAAGCCTGTAGAGCGTGACGGGATGGTGCTGATAGACGGCGGGGTGCTCAACCCCATTCCGCTAAATCGCGTGAAGAGGCAAAAGGGCGACATTCTGGTTGGGGTTGATGTCAACGGGCATGACTACAAATCGCAGTGGGAGGAGATGCACCGTCTGACAGAAAAGCAAAAGCAAGACACGTCGCTGAAGACAAAGATTCTCGACATGATAATACCAGATGACATAGAGTTCAACTATTACACGGTGCTGACACGCGCCAGTTCACTGATGATACGCCAAAACTCCATCCTGATGACAAAGCTGATGAAGCCGGATATCTTCGTGGACATACAGATGAACCGCTATGGCATCTTTGACTTCGACAAGTCTGAAAAACTCGTCGCCATAGGTCGCCAGAAGGCTTCGCTTGCTGTCAACAGATACGAATCTGCCAAGTAGCGGCGTCCTGCAATAACAGCCTTCTCCCCTACCTTGTCTTCTTCCTATACTCCTTCTGTGCTTTCTTCATCTGCGCTATGAACTCCGGGCTTCCCTGCAGCGCGCAGAAACCGATGCTGGCAGCCGCGCGTCAGCAGAAGGTCGCCCAGGTTGTTACGCAAGCGTCCCTTTGGGCCGAGCGCGGGTAATTCGCGGTTCTTAAACCCAAAACGGTCATTAGACCAATATAATGGTTCTTTACGTTAGTGTTCATTATTTATTGCGGTGATAATATCCTCTGTTCTGGCATCTTTCCGCTTTTCGCTCAGTCACAATGCCCGCATTGCTCCTTCGTTCAAAGCAAAAACCTACTCAAAACATAGGTTACTCTCACTGCAATTCTAATGACCGTTTTGGGTTAAAACACCCGAAGTTTCAGTAGCCTGATTATTCTAATTATAAAAATTTCTGTCCCAAAGCCATCTCTTTACCTCTGTGTTTTCCTTTCTGCACATGTTACAAAAATCCTATGCATATTATGCATTATTTTCGCCATGAAAAAACCTCTAAAAAATCGCCAAAATCCTTTCTGAGGGACGAAAAAGATGCTCCATCATGTCCGCGAGTAGCTTTTACACCCTTAAAGTTACTCCGGGACCCCCTCAAAGTTACTCCCGGACACCCTAAAAGTTACTCGCGGACAGGGTCAAAATTCGCCATTTCATCGGGGTTTTATTCCATTTTTACCCCCTCAAAAATTCATATTTTAACACTCCTGATTTCAACTGCCAGAATAACAATGCGTTAGACAAAACTGCCATTTTAACGTTTATACGCGAGCAGCAGATTTTTCGTGGAAAATATGCGCTTGTAGAGCACGAATAATTATGCAAAATCTGAATAAATGCGCGTTTTGTCCTATCTCGTTCAAGGGAAGAGGGATGAGGGATGAGAGGCGCCCCATTGGGGCAGAGAGGAAGGGACATTATGTGTCGCGGGCGAGGACGCCCACGTCCCACGTGGATGCTCACAATCTGCATAGGAGTGGTTACATCATATTGAGCAAGCGACTTCCGAAACTTCCCTTTTTATCAAAACATATTCTCATTTGTTACCGTATAATATACAATTTTTACTGCCAAAATGCATTAAAAGTGTTAATCTTTGTGAAATGCCCCCCCCCTAATAGTCAAGCATTTTAATTTATTTTTATAATTTTGTACTCATATTAATGATAATACACACAAGATTGATCCAGGAAACGCAAACACAGTATAGTGAGAAACGTTACGAGAGATAGAATAAGAACTTAACTTTACACAATAAGAAATGTTGAGAATTCAGAGAGTATCGATATTATTATTTGTAAGTTTGTTTTGCATAACAATAGTTCGCAGCCAACGAGTTGCAGTACGAAACAATCTTATGTATGACGCAGCATTGTCGCCAAACTTTGGCATGGAGTTGCGACTTGACTCAACATGGACAGTTGGAATGAATGTAGGCTTCAACCTGTGGGACTATAATAAGGCCAAGAACCAGAAATGGCGTCACGTCATGGTGTCGCCCAACCTGCGTCACTACAACAAGGAGATGTTCCGCAAGTCCTTCTGGGGCATCCACGCCGTCTATAGCCACTACAACGTGGGCAACGTGAAGTTTCCGTTCGGCCTATATAAAGAGGTGCGCGACAAGCGTCGTCAGGGAGACCTCGTTGCCATCGGCGGCAGCTGGGGCTACAACTGGTGGCTCACGGGGCGTCTGCACATAGAGGCGGAGATCGGCATGGCGCTGGGCTACACATGGTACAAGGAATATGAATGTGCCACCTGCGGCACCTATCTGGGTAAGTACTGCCAGCTCATCCCGCTGCCCAAGCTGGGCATCAACCTGGTGTGGACGATAGGGCCTAAGAGGTAAGGAGTTAAGAAGTTAAGAAGTTAAGGAGTTAAGAAGTCTTGCTACGCAAGTGGTTTATAGGATGTATGTCTAAAACATCAACTCAATTATAGATAAAAAACAATAGTATTAACAAAAACCAATAGAACTATGAAGAAAAAGACAATCACCAACGCGCTATTCGGTACAGTGATTACCGTTAGTGCCATGTTGTTCGCAGGATGTTCCTCTGACGATGGTCTGAGCGGAACAACCAACGATGGAAGCGGCGCAAAGGCTTCTGAAGTAGCTGTTGACCTCGTTCTCAACGTAGCAACAGGAAACACCGCAACAACACGTATGACACCTGCCAACACTCAGGCTACAGAAGATCAGTTATTCCGTGGCATTGAGAATGCAGTAGTAGTAGCATTTACGCAGAAAAATGGCGACGCCCTGCAAGACGGCAAGCACATCTCTTCTCCTGTTGTAGCCAACAAGGTTTACGACATGGGTACCATCATGAATGCAGGTGAGATTGCCCCCAACTCTACTGGTGCGACTCCAAAGTCACGCCGTGTCATTGAGCTGTCACTGCCTACAGAGACCAACACGCTGATGTTCTGGGGTAAGGCTATCAAGACTGCCGCTGACACCCACACGGGCAACAACCAGCAGGGTGCCGTGAACTGGACAATGGCCAAAGACCTCAACGACATCCGATTCGAGCTTAAGAAGCGTATCCCAGTAAGCACAACAGACCCTGCAGGAGATACTGCATTCAGGCAATATGAGAACCTGATTGCTGATGTTCTGACCCAGCTGCTGGACAAGAAATATGAATGCCAGGCAGATTATCAAGATGTGACTTATTCTGAGACCAGAGCATGGAAGGACTATATTACTTGGGATGAAGTGAACAGCAAGATGGTACCTAAAGAAGGCCTCACCACATTGGGTGGCATCGTTGCTGGCGCATTCATATCCATGAACACCTTCCAGCCAAACGAGGTACGTGCCGGTTCCGGCCCTTCTGTTGCCATGATGCTTAGCGACCTGTGTGAGGTCATTGATAAGTGTAACGGCGCAGTCCCCACTTCTTCAGGAGAAGCCATCACCAAAGCTTTTGCCGGTCACCTGAGAGCCGACCTGGGCATATTGGTTGACCCTTCCAGCAAGAAGTGGGTAACTACCATTAACAACATCAAAGAGAAGACAGGCAAAACTTCTGAACAGATTGCTCAAGACTATAACTTAGTAACAAAGGACTTGAACGATTTCCCACGCAATATCTTTAACGTACCACAGGGTGCTACCATACTGGATTTAGCCATCCAGAATGCGACTGATGACAACACAAGAAATTTCGTTTATTCTTATAAGACAGAAATTCCTACATACGCTATGGACGGTGGCAATGGCGGCTCATTCAACCCACTGAACTACCGCTACCCTGCAGAGCTTTGCTACTTTGGCAACAGCCCTATTCGCGTAACAGACGACACTCACCAGACAACCGAGTATCCTGACGGTACAAACAATTGGGATGCGGATGCATCATGGGCAGCAGGAGCTACCGGCACCGGCTCAAAAGCATGGACAAAGAACGCTCACGTGCTCTCTTCTACTCGTAGTGTAGCTATGCAGGAGAACATCAACTATGGTACAGCGCTGCTGAAATCTACCGTACGCTATGGAGCAGACCAGCTCAAGGACAACAATAAAGCTATCCAGCAGCGCAATGGTGCCACCGAGGAGGACAACACCATTGATGTCGGCCCCGGTTCATTCACCCTGACAGGAATCCTGGTTGGTGGCGTAGAGCCAACTGTAGGTTGGAACTATGTACCTGTTGCAGCAAATCCTGACTACAAGTCATTTGTATATGACACCGACCTGCCCAGCACAGCTATACCTGATTACTCTCCCAATGAAGGTGGAAGCAAGAGCGTACCAAACTACACTCTATTGTGGGACAACTGGAACCCAGCAAACAAGGGCTCAAAGCAGAATGTCGTGTACATAGCACTTGAGTTCGTAAACAATACAGGCAAGAACTTCTGGGGTATGAACAACATGATCCGTAACGGTGCTACATTCTATATCACCGGTAAGCTGGATCCAGATGAGGGTCATAGCACGACAGACCGGAGTGAAGGCATCACCTGGCCTCTGGCAAGAGGCGAAGCAAAGGTTGACGGAAAATCATACTATGCCCTGCCTCCATACAACGAAGATGGCACAACCATCAAGGAGCGTCGCGTATTCATTCAGGACTTCATGACTACCGCTGACTTCGTTATCGGTCCGAACTCTCTGAAGTATGCAATCGTTGAGGTACCAGACCTCCGCTCTTCACAGATCTCACTCGGTCTGAGTGTTGACCTCAAGTGGCAGACTGGTCTGAACTTTAACAATATCATCCTCGGAGAATAAAGTGCTTTCCGAAGTAGTCATAAAGGATTTGGACCATTAATATAATAAGGTATAGCGTGATAGATGAAACTGTTGAAGAAACATATTGCCGTTGCAGCAAGCTTGTTGCTTTGCACATTAGCCCAGACATCGTGTTCAATGATTGATGACGACCTGGAGAACTGCGGCAAAGACTATGAGCTGAACTATGAACTGCGCCTCATCACCAACGTACAGACGGAGATAGAGACACAGCTGTCCACAGAAACCGAGAGTGCTGTGGCAGAGGCTCTGCGGCAACATCTTCAGAACATCTTCACCGACTATGCCCACGACGTAGATCTCTCATTCTATGATACTGGCGTAAACGACATACGCCAGTATCATGAATCACCTACGATGAACGCAAACCAACGCAGCTATACTATCTATTTGCCCGCTCAGAAGTACATGCACTTGGCTGCAGCCAATCTGAAGGACAATAGCATAGTATCGCTGAGTGGTGATGAATACTGCCATTCTTCTAACCTCAAGCAGAAGGATGCAGCATCAGACAACATTCTCCCGTCACACACGACGGGTCTCTTCACGGCACGTCAGCCTATGGAGGTGGTATCAAATCAAGACCAGACGTTCAACGTCAAGCTCTATATGGCCAACTGTGCTGCCGCTCTTGTATTAGAGCCACGTAATCATCAGACAAAAGATATTCAGGTATATACAACCGGTTTTGCCACAAGTTTCAATGTCAAGGACAGCACCTATGTCTATGGTGCCTCCTCACCGCTGATAAAGGCAGAGACCGTCACCACGCCAGAGATTGGCCACTGGAGCTTCTGCTCCGTTAACTTCCCATCAAAAGACCCGTCTTCACGAGTCGTTATAGAGACTGTAAGCCCATTCATAGCCGGAGAAGCGGATGAAAAGATATGGGAGTTCCAGGTCTTGGTAACCAATGACGACAACACAGTGACAAAGACCGTACTTGGTATCAGAAAGCCTTTACGCGCTGGACAGCTGATGATTATCAAGGGCTTCATTGATGACGATGGCGCCGTTCGCTCATATGACAACACAGTAGGCGTCAGTGTGATGCTGGACTGGAACGAGGGCGAACATCATGATGTGGAACTGTAAAAATAAGATTCTGGAAATCAGAGGTAAACATATAATCGCATTATTGTCATATGCCATAGCGATGACGAGCTGTAGCAATGATGTCTTCAACAGTGACGAAGCAAATCAGGACGTCACTGTCGATATGGCGTTTTCTGTGTCTTCACAGCTGCATCAGCCATCTACACGCCTGGCTCCTGAGATAATACAGGACAATACCGCACACCGTGGCATACAGGATGTATATGTCATCCCATTCCGTGCCACAAGAAAGATCGAAGCTACGGACCATCCTACAGCCTTCCAGGTTAACGGCATCAGCAACTATGACTTTGACCGCCAGGCTGCCTCAGATGCTTGGTTCTACTATTATGAGGGTTGCTCGTTCGAACGCGGAACGGCATCTTTCCTCGCCTACTGCCGCGCTACGAAGGCAACGGACCCGCAGAACAGCAATAGCGAAATAGCCAACAAAGCTTATAACGGTTCCTTGGTAACCAACATTGCAGCTACCGAACCACCTTCGGAGACCTCGTTTGCCCTGGAATCGATAGTACCTAACAACAATGTTCCCACCATAGCACAGCAGTTGGCTAACTATCTAACCAACATAGCCACCACAATGGGAGACTATGAGAGTGGCGGAGCAGAGCGCGTATGGTCACGAACATCAGAGCCCACACTGAAGGTGCTCTACCTGAGCTTTATCAATCAGACCAACGAGGGACCATTCCCGTTTGCCGGCTCTGGCCCTAACGTGAATGCACACATCGCCGCACTTCGCCAACTGTTAGACGGCGTTACGGTGACAACCCCGGCACACCAGTCACTGCTCGATGCCCTGAAGGCGAAAGTAGCATCAGGACTCCCAGCAGAGCTGCAGAACTATCCCGCCTCTATCGGACTGCCCGACGGAGCAGCGGTATTACGATGGAACGGAACAGCCTTTGAAGTTGAGACACAGACAACGACATTGGCGTACATTAATAACATCAGTCGATATGCTTACCCTGCTGAGCTGTTCTATTACAGCAACAGCCAGATATACACCTCGAGCAATAAGATTGACAACACATACTACAGCGCAGCAACAGAATGGAGCAGCCTGCTTAACAACTTCGAATACAAGACAGGCTCCATCGTTACAACAAACACGCAGTCTGTTGCACTCATCGAGCCATTACAATATGCCGTAGCCTGCATGAAGATAAACATCAAGGCTACCAACACCACCCTGCCCGACGCAATAGGTACGGCAATACCCGTTGAAAGCTTCAGCTTCCCCGTTACGGGAGTGATCGTAGGCGGACAACTTCCATTAGGCTTTGACTTTAAGCCCAAGGCTCCATACTCAGAGCTGGAGGCACGCTTTGCCTATGACCATCATGTGAAAGACAAAGACGGTAACACCATATATATGAGAAGTGGTAGCGGAGTGTCGGAAACACTTTCCACTTTGGTACTGCAGAGCTACGACGAGAAGGAGGTACCTATCGTCGTAGAGTTTACGAACAATAGCGACAAGGACTTCATAGGTCTTAACGGCAAGATATACCGCGGAACCAAATTCTACCTTGCAGGCGTCATCGACCCTGCCGAGGCTGCAGAAGGTGCAGCAGCAGAGGCTCAAGGACGCGTGTTCACACAGGACTTCACAACGTCACTGACCGTCAAGGTAGAGTCGCTGGCAAAGGCATATAACGTATTGCCAGACATGCTGACACCACGACTGGAGATAGGAATACAGCTCGTGCCGGAGTGGATACAGAGCACACCGACGGACGTGCAGCTGGACTAAGGGCCTTTGGCGGAGAACTGCCAAACACGGTGGCTCGTAAGATGCGGAAACCGACAGGAGGCCAAACGCGGGGATTGTATAGTAAGAAAAGAAATGACGAAATGTCTATCATACATAATGCTGATAATGCTGGCCATAGCACAGAGTGCCTGCAGTAATGGCGACGCAGCCGGTGGTGGCACTGGCGAGACTGAGACGCTGCTACGTCTCTATGTCTTTTCGCCAGGCAAGGCTATCGCTACCCGTGCCAATACGGGATATGTGACAGCAGAGACAGCGGAACGCAAGGTAAACTCGCTGCAGGTATGGGTGTTCCAGACGGGCACCAACACTTTGGCAGGCTATATGAAGGCAAGCGCAGACGAGATAGAAGCACTCAACTCGGAAGGCGGTACGACCCTACAGATGGTGGTTGACAAAACCTTTGCCGCTACGCCGACGAATGTTGACGTCTATGTATTGGCAAACATCAATCCCGAAAACAGCGGACTGGAGTTTGGCATCAATACCACAAGAGAGGTGCTGGAGGATGCCAGAATGGGTGAATTCGGAACTACCGGCGGCAATACAGACCCCTTCGGACTGACAACACTCGTGACGGCGGTACCTAATGAGGGCCTGCCAATGTCGGGAGTCATTCGCAACCAGCCCGTGGTAGACGAATCACCGGTACTGCGTGTAGGAACCGTCGATGCTCTCGCACCGGTGCAGCTGGTACGCATGGTGTCCAAGGTGCTCTTCGTGTTCAGCCGTTCAGCCGATTCTGAAGAGACATTGAATATCCAAGGTGTCAGCATTGACGCCAACATGATACCGAAAGACGAGTATGTCTTTCTTGATACGCCATACGATGAGCGCACTAGCAATGTCGTCACGTTATCGTATAACACAGACCCGAAGGAACTGCTGGAGAGTCCGATAACCGACGAACAGATAGGAAAGCCTGAGGATCCCGGAGAATATGTGTACATAGCACAGACATCGCAGGAGTATGAAGACCTGATAACAGCTGGTATCACCAAGGGTGACCTCTCGCCCGTCGGGCCGTTCTATCTTCGTGAGACCGATAAGGCTCTGAGCGGAAAGATAATCTACTCCGTCGGCGGAGGTGCGAATAAGACTGCCCCCTTCAAAGTGGCTGCGGCAGGCGACTTCTCGCGAAACCATACGTGGATAGTATATGCACACTATGGCACTGCCGTACTGGATGTGATAACAGTAGAGGTGCAGGACTGGAAAGTGACTATTGCAGACCCAAGAAACCTGTATAACTGGTAAAGAAGAAGATATGATGCACAAGGTGCTAAGCGACATAAGGAAGAATGGCTGGATGGCATTGCTGCTAATGTCAGCGCTGCTATGGTCTTGCTCTGACAACAGCGATTACGACTCTGAGACTCAGGGCGACGAGTTGTGGGTGAGAGGCATTAAGTCATACGCTGCCAATGACATTGACGACGATACAACGATAAGGATATTCCTCTCCTCTATCGAAGAAATCATTGACGGAAGTGTTCAAAAGGTAAACGACAACAACTGGAGGAGCACAATCCGCGTAAATAAGGACACGCAGTACTACATCTACGGCTACATGCCCATGGAGAGTGTCAACAGTGCCTCTGTGACACCATTGCCGGCAGGCATAGCCAAGGGTGTTGTCCTCAAACTCAACGGCGTTGAAGCCGTTACACCGTCAGACATCTGTGTCATCATCGGTGTGCAAGACCTGGAGAACCGCACCGATGCCTTTAATGTCAAGAAGGGCATCTTCAGCTATGTAGGCAAGGACAGAGGAAAGAACTACGCCAACCTGCTGCTGGACCACCTGCAGGCATCGATCCACTTTGAACTGTTAATAGACAATAGCTATAGTCAGCTGCGCACTATCAAGGTAAGGAAAGCCGAGATACTTGCAGGAACAGGAAGCCGGTATAACATGACCATAACACTGGAGGCAAACACTGCGGATGTCAGCCCGATAAAGACAATCAGCTATGAACCGACCGCAGGAGAGACAAACGCGGAGGTATTCACCGACGACGAGGGATGCGCGCTCAGCCCGACAGTGCCATTAGAGTTTGACGCAAATTACCTGACACTAATGAGGTCTATGCTGTCACTGAAGACAACATACGACGTGTATGACTCAAAAGGAAAGTTCATACACACGCGTACATCTATAAATAAATTAGACACCGCAATACCGGAAACACTGGCCAGAGGTGGAAGAACAACATTGACGCTAACTGTCAAGCCGACATATTTATACGTATTGGCTGACCCAGATCTTAATAACCCTACTTTGAAAATAGAAAATTGAAGATTAGATATACCATAATTAGCTTGTTACTGTTGCTGGGCATTGTGAATGTTCAGTCACAGATTGTTATTGAAGGTCATGTCTATGGTGGTGGTAATGCCGGCGATGTGAGTGGCAATTCCACAGTCACAATCAGAGGAGGCAACCTGAACAGAGTCTTCGGTGGCGCCCGTATGGCAAACGTCAACGGACGAGCCTTCATGCATATTGATGGTGCGAACGCCTCAGACTATATCCTCATCAACCGTCTCTATGGCGGTAACGATATTGCGGGCACCATTGGCACATCGGACGAGGAATTGCCCGAAGTTATACAAGAACATGCAGCACACAATAACGTTGACAAGACGTGGAACGCCCTTCTGTTGATTTCTACGAAAACGGAAACGACGGGAACAGGTGCTGAAGCAGTCACCAAAGAGGCCGCAGATGCCCAGAAGATATACATCGGTCAACTCTTTGGCGGCGGTGATGGTGAGTATGAATATGATGCAAGGGAAGAGAACGATGAAATCGTCTATTTTGCTAAGGAGAACGGTGTGGAAGTGGCAACAAGTAGCAATAGACTCTCCCCACCTGTATTGGGCAAGACATTCCTTGACATTCACGGCGGTTCCATCGTCTATGCATACGGTGGTGGTAACAATGCCACTGTGACAGAAAGAACTGTCATAAGCCTGGACAACCCGAGTGAGGTTGTCAATAGCATCAAGGACACCCGCATTACAACAGAGGGGGAAGGCGAGCTATTGACCAATGACCGCTTTGAAAGACTGATGGGTATCAATACCACCTTCTCTTATCCAAGCAGTGATGCCTACCAGATAGGCCGTCTCTTTGGCGGTAACAACAAGGCGGATATGGCCATCCGTCCCCGCTGGAACCTGCAGCGAGGTAAGGTCCGCAACCTCTATGGCGGCGGTAATGAGGGCCGCATGACAAGTCCTGAGGGTCTGCTCATGCAGGTTGAAGGTGCAGGAATGGTGGTCGATAACGTCTATGGCGGCTGTCGCAAGGCGAACGTGAAGCCATTGTATAACAATGATGACAACGACCCTGTGCCTTATAACCAGGTACAACTGCCAGAAGAAGATAATCCTAACAACATTCCAGCCGGCTATGCAGCCCGCGTCAGAGTGCTGGCGGGCCATGTAAACAATGTCTATGGCGGTAACGATATCTCAGGCAACGTATATGCCGGTAACACCGTAGGTATCCGTACCCGCATCTATGGTAACGTGTATGGTGGTGGTAACGGCTCGTATGCCTATACAGACAACCCATTGCTGAAGGACGATCCAAAGTGGAAAGACTTCTACTATAATCCCGACGAGATCCTTGATGCTGCGGGTATGACCGACGTACCGGATAAGCTCAAGTCTGTCACAGCCCTCAACCTTATCCGTCCTAACGCGGAGAAGGTGTCTATCCTCGTAAGAGGTGATGATGCAGAACATCCTGTCAGCGTAGATGGTGAACTCTATGTGGGTGGTAACAGTGCCTCACTGCGACAAGATGTTGCAGGCATTCCAGCGGCTGACCAGACGCACATCAAGATTGGCTCGCATGTGATTATCGACAACGTATTCCTCGGCAACAATGGTGCTAACATGATTAAATACAACGAACCCGATGATGAGGGAAGAAACGAGGGTGTGTTGCGCACGTTGGCACGTACAGATATCACTTCTGATGCATCCAAGTTTAACTCTATGAACTTGGAAGACAAGGAAATCTTTGCCAAATACATGGAAGGCTGCGCCATGAAGGTGAAGTCAACCGTTGTCTTCGAGAGCAGAGCCAATGACGATGCTGCCGATTATATACCTTACTCTACACAGTTCGGCTCATTCTACTGCGGCGGTAACGTGGGCAGTATGATTACCGAGGGTAAGACAACCCTCAACTTCAGTGACAAGGTTATCATCTATGACAAGGTGGTAGGAGGTTGTAATAGTGCTCTCGTTGCACCTGTAACCGGCTTTAATGCTATCTATGAAGGCGGAGTCATGGGCAATCCCGACCCCGCACCGGAAGGTTCCCCCAGTAATGCCATCGGAGACAAACTGGAGATGAACTTCAGCGGTCTGAAGATTCAACCAAAGCGTTGGAACGAAGATCACACAAAACTGATATGGAACACTATCAGTTCTTCAACAGAAGAGCCCGTCACTCCCGTAACAGAAGGCCAGGCAATCACCAGTAGCGATGAGGACCTTGACCGTCGATTTACCGGTGGTAACATCTATGGCGGCTGCTACACCAGCGGTATCGTAAACGGTAACGTCGTAATAAACATCAACAGTGATATCGTTGACCGCGATAGTCTCTTCGACAAAGTGGAAGAAGACGAGACGGGTGAGGAGAAACTCTACGAAAACGACCAATATCACATCACTCAGCGAAGGAGCGGTGTCATCCTTGCCGAGCAAGGTATGGACGTGCTTGGTAAGGCGCTCAACGTGTTTGGCGGTGGTAAGGGTGTAGAAACAGAGATATGGGGTTCTACGACTGTCAACCTGAGACGCGGTTATATGTTCCAGATATTCGGTGGCAGCGAGGAAGGCGGCATAGGTAAGGGTACATACAACTGGGAAACAAACAAGATAGATTACAGTTACGACCCGAGATATAGTACATATATTAATCTATGCGGTTCCGTTGCCGGAGTGTCAAGGAGCGCCAGCATGTCAGAGGACATCGCTGAATGCGAGTTTATGTATGGCGGCGGTTTCTTAGGCACAGTGGCTGGTAACTGTATCATCAAGCTGGACAACGGACGAATCTTCGACTCCTTCGCCGGAGCATGTAATGCCAACATCCTCGGACACACTGAGACATACGTTGGCGTCAACGGTTTCCCCTACGTACGTGACTTCATATACGGCGGTAACGACCTCGGTGGACAAATTCTGAACAAAGCCAACTTCGACAGCCGCCTGCGCAACGAGACAGTTCGCAGCAAGGTACACAATGCCGATATGCTCAATGCCTCCGCATACATAGAGTATATACAGGGACGCGTAGAGAAGATATTCGGTGGCGCATACGGTGTGTATGACTATACGGACCCGCACTTCCGTACATACTTCGATGAAAATGGTCATGCAAAACTTGGCTATCACAAACCATACCTTGAGAATGCCTTCATCAACTTCCGCCCTATAGAAAACAAGAATCCGCTTAATATCGTAGAACAGATATACGGAGCAGGACAGGGTTATTTGGGAGAAGACGAAGAGGATTTGATGCAGGATAGAAGTTATATCCTCATCGACGCACCGCAGACCATGGGATCCTACAAGAAGACTGAGATATTCGGTGCCGGAGAGAGTGGCGGCGTAGGCATGGGTATAGATAAAAGCATAGCCGACAATCCTGAGACAGCACACAAGGCATCTGCCATCATCGACCTGCTGAGCGGTCAGTTCAAGGCTGTCTATGGCGGTAGCTATCAGGAGGGCGTGACACGACGCACGGTGGTCAACGTGCCTGAGGGTTCTACATTCCGCGCAGAAGCCATCTTCGGTGGTGCCTACGGACTGTATCAGGAGTATCCTTGCGACGTATATGAGGCAAATGTCAACTGGAACAGTAGCGATGCCATCGTGGGTGGCTACCGTACGGGTCTCTATGGCGGCAACAACAACTGCCGCCGCACATTCTATGGCCGTGTGAACGTCAACGCACCGGTATATTATGACAAGGAAAATGAATACTACGCAACCGTCTATGGTGCCGGTTTCGGTAAGGACACATGGTCGCAATATACGGAGGTGAACCTGAACAACACCGCTCGCGTGTATGAGGTATATGGCGGCGGTCAGCTTGGGCGCGTGATGAACAAGAAGTCTGTTGCTGCTTGGAAGACTGAGGCTGACACTCAAGCCACTGCAGAATACACTACAGCGCACGCAGAATGGGAGGCTTTGCCAGCGGATCAGAAAGCCGAGACTCCTGAGCCTCAGGCACCAAATGAAATCGACCTCTCATTAGGCACAACAGGCAGCGAATATACAGATACCGGTCTGGACAATGATTTGGCTGCGGATAGAAACGGCAAGAAATACAATACCAACGTTATCATCAACGAAGGCGCTGATGTCTGTGGTTATATGTACAACGGTAGCCTTAGCGGTGCCTATGCATACGGTGGTGGACTTGGTGATGCCAACACGCCTAACACGGGCGACGTTCACGGAACAACCTACATAGCTCTGCTTGGAGGTAAGGTAACAAAGGACCTCTACGCCGCAGGAACCGTGGGTTCGGTGAACAATAAGTATTCTGTAGCTACTGATGACTTCAACAACCCGTTTATCGCTTCTGCCAACGCCTATATCGAAGGCGGTACAGCACGTAACGTCTATGGTGGCGGCTGGCAAGGCAGCGTAGGTTACCACGCTGGCGCTATCAGTGGAAGCACAACGGGTGACGTTCTTGGTGAGACACACGTCATCATCGGTAAGAAAGACGGCACAAGTTTCATAGATGGCATCCCAGCCATCGAGCGTAATGCATACGGTGGTGGTGAGGGCGGTCCTGTCTTCGGAACAGCCAACATCACCCTGAACGAGGGCTTTATCGGTTATCGTCATTTCAATAGTGTACCGACAACAGATACTGACCTTGACTACATTCAGGTAGGCTCTGACTACTATCAGGAGAAACTGCATGACGAGACATGGTCGGGCGATGGTACAAACCGCCTCTATGACAGTGGATGCATCTTCGGTGGAGGATATATTGACAACAGTAGTGTTGACCGGAGCAACGTCAAGATGTACGGTGGTCACGTACGTAACTCACTCTTCGGTGGCGGTGAGATTGCAGCTATCGGTCGTGGTGTCATCAATGCTACCGGCCAGGACAACAGTGTCCGCACCTTGGTAGGTATATATAAGGCAGGCAAGACATCAGTAGAACTCTTTGAAGGCAACGTACACCGCAATGTATTCGGTGGCGGCCGCGGATATAACAACCTCGGTGAGGGCGGTACGCTCTACTCTGACGGTTACGTATTCGGACAGACAGAGGTAGATATACATGGTGGTACGATAGGTACAGCGAAGGAGCTGGTACGCGAGAACGGCAACGTCTTCGGTGGCGGTGATATCGGTTATGTATATAGTGCCTACGAAAAGGACGGTAAGCTCTATGTCGGCATCAAGGATGGTAAACGCTACGACAACAAATATGAGGGTTATTATTACGCTTATGATCTGGAAAAAGATATCGCCCCAGGGACTTACAAACCTTACATACCAGCCGATTATGTCTATTACGAGGATGACCCCAAATGGGTTATGGATAATGGCGAGTATGTGCTTACCGAGGACTGCAAGGTGCTGGTTGAACCTTACTGTAGGGCAAAGTCTGACGTTACAGTCAATAATCGCAGCTATGCCGCAGGTGAATATGTAACTACAGAAGATCTTCACCACCTGGGCAACAAGCAAGACCCTGCTTGGAGTAGTTTGGATGACACCGGCATTACCATCTTCAACGCCGTATTCGCTGGTGGTAATACATCTTCTGGTTCTTCTACCGTGTATGCCAACGCCACAACGGTATTTGGTAATGCTACAGCATCTATCCACGATGTATATCACCGCGACTTGATTACCTTGGGAACAGGACACCTTGGTGGATTGTACGGTGATGGTAACCTCACGTTCGTAGATGGCTATCGTGGATTGAACATTACCAACTATGGTACCGACTACTATAACATTGCCAAAGAAATTACAATCGAGCAATTCCACACACTTCCTGCACGCGAGGCTGATTACTATCAGCTGAAATATAAATGTATCAAGGAGTGTACGGATAAGGACGGTACGGACTATCACACTGAGGCCGGCAGCAGCAAGGCCTCCACTCTGACCATTGATGACCTGCTGACGCTGTTTGAAGGCGTCAAGGACGGCAGTGTCGATCTCCTTCTTACTAATACAACAACGGGTGAGAAATATCCTAACCCAACTTACTGGGAAGAGAATGGTGTATGCTCTATCTATGCTGGTCGTCTGATGAACACCCTCCAGCGTGCTGACTTCTGCGGCGTATTCGGTAGCCGAATGGTGATGCAGGGAGCAGAGGACCGTGTGCCAGAGATTGTCGATCACACCAACTACACCATCAACCGTGTACGTGAGGTGTCGCTCAACCATAAGACTTCCGTTATCGAGGGCGACAAGGCTCTGAAGGATGGCAAAACGGCAAAGCCAGACATCATGGACCAGGATCCTGAGGATTTCAAGGATAAGGACAAGGCAATTCACGGCAACTATTTCGGTATCTACAG
>DEKQ01000094.1:0-24249 GCA_002353975.1 Prevotellaceae bacterium UBA2718 | reverse complement strand
AAGAATATACGCTACACCGAAAACGCCTCGAATACCGACTACAAGACAGATTCCAAGGCATACGACAATGGTGGTACAGCAGTCGCTGCTGAGACATACGGCACAGCATCCTTCTATGACTGGAAGGCAGGCTTCGTCAAAGACCGCAAGCGCAACAACGGTACCAGTCTGAACAAGGTGGCTCTGGCATCAGGTGTATATCTGGAGCTGACGACAGAAAAGAGTACGGGCAATGAACTGTATGAGAAAGACTGGGGCTACATCACCGGTGTTGTAGAGCTCGACCTCATCAACGTGCAGCCAGGTATGGGTGGCGGCTTCGTATATGCAAAGAACGTACACAAGGTAGGTTCATATACAAAGCATAGCCACAACACACTGACAAAGCTGAATGCTGATGCCGTTACCCGACGCGACTTTACATTTGATGGTGCTGAGGTGGAATGGGAGACCTCCGGTAACTTCATCCACAGTACGCAGACCATTATCGATGACTGTTACAACGTCAGCGGTAAATACAAAGGTGATGATGCTGTTCCTGCCCACTATTGGTTCATCAAGGGTTCGGTATATGTTTATGACCAGTATATCTCAGCATACACCGGAGCACCTAACGCATACAGCGAGACAGTAGATATCCCACTGACCATCACCGCTGCTTCGCACGGTACAATGAAGTTGCTCAACGTGATGCCAAACAAGTATGCTTACTACTCTGCTCCTGGCGTAAAGCTGGAGGGTGAGAAGAAGATGGTCATCAACGATGTGGAGTATCATCTTAATGATCCTATCAACTATTGGGATTGGTACTTGCTGACCAGCTCAGAGAAAAGTCTGTTTGTGGATGAAACATACGTAACCGTCGCTGACTGCAAGTATAACAGCACCGATGCAGACACCATCCACGCCGGTACGGTAATGCTGCCTTCTGAATATGCCGCAGCAAAGACTGCTCACCCAACGGTTTACCACATAGACCAGAAGCAGAATGTGCCATTCGAATTTGTGTATCGCTCATCAAACAACATGAGCCATGATACGGGTTACATGCTGACCTATAGGGTAAACAACCCGACAGATTGGAATACCTGGTACACCAAGTTTGAGAGTGCAACTGCAGAAAAGAACCAGACAGGAGGTTCCGACTATGAAGACGGACCTACCTATCACCTGAAGGATAACAGCACGGGTGGTGTCCTTGGACAACATGAGTACAAGGTAAGCAATCTCATCGCAGAGAATATATACAATACCTACAAGACAATGATTTCAACTCATCCGGGAGCTATTACGGATCCCGATGGGCAGGCCGAATTCGAAGAGGCTTACATCGTAACAAAGGAATACACCAGTGGTGATGTTCACATGAATGTTGGTAGCACCATACCAGAAAACAAGAAGGATGCAATGGCCGGTTATGTAGAACCTGCTTACATCTGTACGAGCACCATCCAGCTCAACAAAACGGAATATATCTATGTAGGCAACCGCATGACGAAAAATGATAAGGAGGCATACTACAACACCTACAAGGACTCTAATCCTGCGTTGGCAAAGATGATAAAAGATGATATCGTTCCTGCATACTATTGTATTAAGGATGGTCTCTACGGTGGTAACTACTATGAGGCGAATAGGAACTATCGTGGATTGGAGGTATGGAGCTCTATGTCTAAAGAAGACCGCGCACACTTCGAATTCAACTACGATGCTCTCGACGTACTCGTAGATACCCTCTATAGCAAGAATCCAAGCGGTCCAGGCGTTAGATATCCAGAGGGAAAGAAGTACCAGTATGACTCTAAGGACGGAACTTTGGACGGAGCACAGGCTAATCTTGCCCACTACTCATTAGAGAGGCCAGTTGACTACTCAGCCACTTATAATGGTAACGAAGATTCCGAACACAACGGCATAAAATTGGAGAACGGCAAGGAGTATTCACGCGAGGATTACGAAAAACTGCCCAACGAAAAGCGCCACTACACTCCTATCGACGTAAAGGAAGCAGGCAACGTCTATGTTGTCAGCAGCGCATTCCAGATGGGTAACACGCCATACGCTGTGGGCACCGTCATCTCTGCAGGCACGTATAACAGTCTGGCCGACTCAGAAAAAGAGAACATCACCACGTTGGAATTCACCAATGACCATAAGAATAAAACATATTTCTATTGTCGTGAGGACTACACCATCGGTGAGAATACTGAGGGCGTCGCAGTGACCGGCGTGACCGGCATTAATGCTGCAAAAACTGGCACCTACAACAATGGAGGCAATGTGCCTGTGGGCCTCGTTATCACAAAGGACAACTACGATGGCTTGGCCAACTGGCAGACAGACTTCAGCATCCATGGTATCGCTCCTACAGAGACCAGCACACTATACGTGAGCCGCTTCTCTGATATCTTTGACCTGTCGAAGGAAAAGATTATCACAGTCATCTATCAGTATGACTATGAGGAAACCGATGCTTCAGGTACTCACGTCACTCCTGTCAGCGAGCGTCACGTAGTGAATATCCACGTGCGCTTCAAGAGCGGTGTTCCTACCGTCGAAGACATCAAGGCTCCACAGATAGTGCTGCCGGGTACGTTCATCGGTGTGCGCGAGCCACATGTGACACCTGGTGCATACGAGGTAACTGGTGGTGGATGGAAACTCTTTGAGAAGAAGAGCGATGCTGAGAGTCACATCAACGGTGTCGAATACGCTCCTACCTCTGAGCCTCTCTACTGGTATCAGCATGGCTACTACCTGGCTTACTACGCTAAGACATATCTCGGTGAAACATACTCTAACACCGTACAGGTAAGTGTGGCAAACTATCATGACCTCACCGATGTGATAGGAGACAAGGAGAACCACTACTTCATAGACAAGACCGACTTCAATCGTCTGAAGCGCGACCCGAAGATTTATGTAACTGATGGTACCGAAGGTCTCACACAGATGAAACAACTCTTCGACCTGAGTATGCTCAACGAGGCATCTCCAGAGGTTACCGACGGCGTTGTCACCTCAGGGCCGCTGAAGGATCACCACCTGCTTGAGGATAAGGTTTCAGGCCTCCAGGGACTCGACATCTTCCTCCACACCAACGTCTCACACACCGGCGATTGGACACCAATAGCAAGTAATACCGGCGAATGCTTCAGCGGAAATCTCCACGGCGAGGGTTACTACATCAGCGGCATTAACCGCTCACTCATCAACAACCTCTGTGGTAACGTCTATAACCTCGGTGTCATGGGTTCATTCACCACTGCGGGTATTGCAGACACCGGTAGCGGTTTCATTGGCAACAGCTGGATAAAGAGCTCTGCTACAACAGGCTTCACAGCCAATCCTGTCTTCGGCAATCCTTCACGCGAAGCTGCCGACGAACGTGGACCTGTACAGCTCGACAACTGCTACTACCCAGAGAGCAACACCTATAACGTCACCTCAACCAACCATGGCGTGGCAACACGAATGCCAGACAAGGCGTTCTACAATGGTACGGTAGCCTATGACCTCAATGGATACTACCTCAACAAACGCTTCTTCGACAACAAGCCGTCAGCAGCGGGTAGCTCGACATACGACTACATTTACCTTACTGACGGTATTGACACAGAGAGCAATCCTTCACTCACCCTCCGCAATGGCAAGTACTCTGCAGACTACTCTGCATACGTATATGTAGAAGACCGTTATAAATTCCCTGACTTCATCTACGCAGACGGTATCATCCCTGAGACCAATGATATACGCACGCAGATCGATAAGCAGGATGAAACAAAGACATTCTATGCCGCAATATGGCCTGACGACTATATCTTCTTCGGGCAGATGCTGACATACGACTGGAGTGATGCACAGCCACACGAAATGGTTCCTTCACACATCCATAAGGTGGACAAGGGGCGTCTGGATAATACTGATGCAAACAACCGTGTCTATCGTGCTCCGGCATACTATCAAAACGCAAAGATGGACGTAGCACACTTTAATCCGAGTGCGAACCTTGTGGCTTACTCTAAGCCTAAGACTGTTACCGATACTGATTTGACGCCAGCATATCCTAACATGACAGCCATCGACTTTGCCGGTCATAACGATTATGCATGGACCAGCGGTCGCGTGCCTGGCGGCACAGCTACTGGGACAGACCTATTCTTCCCGCCATTGCTCGATGACGACGGGCTGCAAAGCATCGTAAACCGCGATGAGACGAAGAACCTCCTCGTCTATGTTCCTGCCGAAGCAACCAACAAGAAGACTTACGCTGTCCTTAACGCCCACTTTGCAGAGCCAGTCTTTGAGGATCACTTCTCAGGCAGTCCTTATAACACTGTTGATGTAGCAGTCAGCGGCGGTATCTCCGGCCACCTCGTACAGAGCGCCCTCAACGCTAACACCGACCACCTGCTCGTAGATCGTCAGGACTTCAACTGTCCTATCAGCTACACCTTCACCGGTGAGCACCGCATGTGGTACCAGCGCAATTCACAGAACGAAGAGTTCGTGAACATGGTACGCGGATGGCAGGGCATCAGTCTGCCGTTCGAAGTTGAGTTGACCTCCACCCAGGACAAGGGCGAGCTGACCCACTTCTATGCTGACAACACTACAGGACATGAGTACTGGCTGCGCACCTTCGGTGGCACCGTAACGCCTAAGGTCGGCGAAGATGGTATTTACGAAGCCAATTTCCAACTGCTCAGTGGTGGCACCCACACAAAGGAGTACACAAACACCTATCTGTGGGATACCTACTACAGTCGCGACACATACAAAGACCTCAACGAGGACAGTTACCAGCAGAACTACTATAAGGAAAGCCACACCTATAACGGCTATCCGTATGCTCAAGCCGGTACACCTTATATATTAGGTCTGCCTGGTCCTACATACTATGAGTTCGACCTAAGCGGACAGTGGACACCAAGCAATCGCTACCAGAATGTCACCATAGCAAACCCAGGCAAGCAGATTGTAACATTCGCTTCTCCAGAGAACGCTACCATCGGTGTCAGCGATACCGAGATAGGCACCGATCCTGCAAGCGGCTTCGCCTTCCGTCCAAGCTACCTCAACACGACGTTCACCGTTGACGATACCGACAAGTTCACGCTATCATCAACCGGTAGCAGCTACGACAAGGTGACGACAAAGGTTACTGTGCCAGCCTTCCGTCCATACTTCGTCGGTGCGCCGACAGCAGGGGCAAAGGGCTTTGCGGCTAAGAGCATCATCTTCAGCAACGACCTCGACGGCTCATTCGACGTAGAAGAGTCCAACCCGTCAAAGGGTGAGAAAGGCAGCCTGAAGATTAAGTCAAAGAAACATAAGATTATTGTCAGCTCAACACTCTCTGCCGACTGCGACGTACACATCGTCACGACCTCCGGCATCACCATGACTACGTTCACCATAGCTCCGGGTGAAACCATAGAGACAAATGTGAAAGCTGGTGTTTACATCGTAAATGACAAGAAAATAGTCGTAAAATAGCATACATACACATGAACAACAACAAAACGACATATCGCCTCCCCTCTCGCCTCCTGGCCCTCCTCCTACTGCTCATCACATTAGGAACCGTAAATGTGTGGGGACAAAGCCCTGTAGAAATAACAACTGATACTAACGGGAATGGTACTATTGAAGATAGCGAGAAGAAATTCTATCTGATCCAAACGAATGCGTTCCCAAGTTTCTATATAGCCCCCCAGAATAACAACATTACTACCAATAATATACTTGGTGAATATATGCTGTGGTATTTCCTGGATGCAGGATCTGCTGATGATACTCAATATTACTATATCGTCAACAATAGTACGGGGAAATACGTAAGTCATGCCGATGGTAGTGCTAACAATGATACCAAAAGAGCTGTTCCATTGGTAGTAAAAGACCAATCCAATGATGAGAGTTGCAAATTCAAGCTCGTTTTAAATAAATCTAAGGGAGCAGACTTTTATAACATTACAGTGAAAGGAAGCCAGACTTATTATGCCTTAAACAAGAGAGGTGGCAGCATGGTTAACACCAAACCCATCCAATTGACAAATAACCAGTATGTCAATGACATCCACTCCTTGTGGAAGTTTATACCCTACGAATCCTTTACCTGGCCAACCCCTCCTTTCACGCCATCGGATGATTCGGAGAAGTATTATTACGAAATACACAATATCCAAAAAGATACACATTATGCCGCAACAGATGCTGCAGCCGACAAAGTAATATTCACCAATCAGGCAAACGAAAGCCGGGCGTGGTATTTAAAAGAGGCTTCATCCGGTTCCTGGTATAAGTACTACTACATTGTCAACCCTGCAGCAGGTGGCAAATACATGTATTATGACGGTGCTGCTGACAATACCGGTGACCTAGACAAAGCGGTTAGTGTAAAAGCTTATGATTCCGGAAACGAAGACCGCTACCAGTTCGTTGTGGTGCAGGCAGCGAGAGGTGACGGAAGTTCCCGCGTTGAGTGCTATGCTATCATACCTAAACTGCTCATCGATAATTTATGGACAAGCAGTAGCATCGGTTATGCGCAAGGAAGCATTACCAATGGTCTCAATATGGGTATCATTAATAGTAGAGGCGAAAACAATGGTGCCCATTGGGAATTTAAAACTACAACTTTTAGCACCGTATGTGACCACCCTGTTATTGCCTTCGACAGAACTACTGGAAAGGCATCAATAACGACATCAACCCTGTTGCCATCCATCTATTATACCACAGATGGAACAACACCATCATCTACTAACGGTACGTTGTATAATGGGGCATTTACCTTAACAGAGCAGACCACCGTCAAAGCCATTGTTACTAAAGAAGGATATACCGATTCGGAAGTGACTACATTAACGATTGGAAAAGTTGCAACTCCTACTATCCAACAGGAAACGGGTACCCATAATATTTCCATCACAACAGCAACCCCAGGTGCAACAATCTATTATACCATTGATGGCACTACCCCTACTACCTCATCAACACTTTACACCGGTGCATCAGAAGAACTGGGAGGTAAACCCATCAAAGCGATAGCCGTTAAGGATAATATGATCAACTCCGACATAGGTGAGGGTGAAATAGACATAAGGTGTGCTACACCAGCTATTAGTTTTGACAACATTACCTCGAAGGTATCTATCACTTGTGGAACCGAAGGGAGCACCATCCACTACACTATCGATGACAGCGAACCTACCACCACGAGTACTGCATACACTGACCCGTTCTCTGTTACCAGTCCAATGACAGTGAAAGCAATTGCCACCCATGGGGGGGTAGACCCTTCCGTTGTGGCAGAGTTGGTCATTCCCCAGGTAGCTACACCAACCATCCAAAATAATGGCAGCAATGCTGTTTCCATAACAACGGCAACCGTTGGTGCAACCATTTATTACACTACAGACGGTAGCACTCCAACCACATCGAGTACAGAATACACGGTGCCATTAACTGAAAATATCAGCAATGTCACCATCAAGGCGATAGCAGTTAAGGAAGGTATGATCACTTCTATCGTGAGTAGCAATGCGGTGATATTGCAATGTACTGAACCTGTCATTGCGCGCAGCGGCAACGACGGCTTTACCATCAGCTGTTCGTTCCCGGCTTCGGGTGTCACCATTTACTATACCACCAACGGCACCACTCCCACCACTTCAAGTAGCAGTATCAGTCCTGGCGCCATAGTATCGAGCACGCTACCTGTTACCGTCAAGGCGATGGCTGTAGCAACGAACTATGCCAACTCTGACGTATCCACAGCCACCCTGAAAGAAGGTATGGATGGTGATGGTACGGTAGGAAATCCTTATACCATCAAGTATCAAGCTGACATGGTGGACTTCATTGATCATGTCAATACACCAGAAGGTGCATCATCGTATTATAAGGTGGTCGCCACTGAGCCTCTCGATTTCAGTGGCCTCGCCCCTATTACCCAAACTTTCAGCGGCTCGTTCGATGGTGGTACGCAGCCTCTTACAGGCCTTACCCATCCACTTTTCAACACCGTTGACGGTGGCGTGGTGAAAAATGTAACGCTGAAAAACGTATCTATCAGTAGTGCTGAGGAATATGTAGGTGCCATTGCTTGCATCGCTCAGGGCTATAGCCGCATTTACAACTGCGGAATTCTGCCTAATGATGCAACATTCCCAGATGGCATTCATCCTACAGTTTCTGGTGGCACCTGTGCCGGAGGTATTGTGGGTAAGTTAGACGGGGATTCTCGCGTCATCAACTGCTACAGCTATGCCGACGTCAGCGCTTCTGCTACTGCAGCGGGAATTGTGGGACAGAACACCTATGCATCAACCGCAGAAGTTTCAGGTGGAAAATATACCAAACTCAAGACGGCTGTGGTGAACTGTATGTTTTATGGTAATATCACAGGTGGCTCAAACCAGTATGGCGTTTATGGCGGTGAACTTATTACCAATGCTGCCGCTACAGGCATCAGCAGCTATAACTACTACAGAAGCGGTTCTACCTTCAACACTTCAAATGGAGAACCCACAGCATATAACTGTTCTTTCCCTGCCGATGAGCGCTATCTTACACAGGTAGAGTTCCATCGTAGCCTGCTGAACAGCAACCGCGAACTCTGCGGCTGGTGGGTAGGCTCCGACGTGGCGCCGAGCACTTTAACTACCACTGAGGTACAGGCTATTCGCAAGGATGCCTCACTGATGTACAAGTGGGTGGTTGACCCCAATCTTGCTCCATACCCGATACTAAAGCCCTTCGGCAAATATCCCTCTATTATCAATACCAATACGGGAACCCCTTGGTTTGACCGTAACACAGCCAATCCATTCGAGGGAAAGCAACTCGGAACGCTTTCAGTCATTATCAAGTCGGGCGGCTCTGCTCCTGACCAGCATTTATTCATCCCCATCACCGACATGGACTCCCTGCACTACGATTTCGGTTACCGCAAGGTGCAGTTGCCCTATTACAACACCGTTTTCGGTAACCCCGACGGCGCTACATGGCAGGAAAAGTATGCCGGCAACTACACCGACCAGGTGGTGACAGGTTGGAAGATAACCAATGTCAGTGGCGGCACACAAGGCTCATTTGTATCTGATTGGCAGTATGGTTACAATTTTGCCGACCGTAAATGCACGAATAAGGACCTCTACAGTGTTTCAGGCCGTGTCTTTGCGCAAGGCGGCTACTATTATGTTCCTGACGATGTTACGGAGATCACCATTGAGGCCTATTGGGGCAAAGCCATCTATGTGACAAATAAAGATGGCTATTACGACAGAGTCAATATTACCATAGGTAATACTGGCGCTGCTTTTGCTCCTGCTGGTACACGCGATAATAATATCCCTGATGCAACCATTCAGACCACATCGATAAAGGAAACGCTCACTGCTACTAATATAGACGCGAAAAAGACCGTCTATGACTATGCCCTTGTGCTGGTGGGTAATGTGCAGGAATCTGTTGGTCAGAAAGATGTCACACATGCCACCGAAGCCACTCGCGGTTTCACTATCATGAGTGTGGACCTTGACTTTGATGAAGAGCCCGACTACTGTCTCGAATGGCAACTCGGCTATCAAACAAAACGCCAGGTTATAGCCCCCATACGCTTTGATTTCCTTCCTGTGGTGGAGTTGGGTGTCGCAGGCAAGACGCATGACTCGAAGTATTTCTTCTCCCTCGGCTGCTACCGTTCCAAAGGACATTTCGAGGTTACCGAGACTGCCTTTATCCGCTTTGGTCAGTTTGAGTTTGAGCTTAAGGAACGTGATGAAGGCCCTATCATCCTCAATGGTGGTATCTACGACCAGTACTGCCGTGGCAAAAACAATGAAACCAATCAACACATCAATTACGTCATCCTTGGCGGCCATATTGTCATGCCGTCGTTCACCCCCGGTGCCCATGTCAGTTCCGGTGCTAAATACCAAACACGCCATTGTGCTGTTAACGTTCTTGGCGGTGACTTTACTAGTTTCTACCTCACTGGCGGTTACAATGAAGGAATCACTCCCTTCGTAGATAACCCCCACTGTTATATCGACGGTGGTCGCTTCGGCACCATAGCCGCAGCTTATAAGGAGGGCATTGCTGGTGATGTGACATGGCGTATCAATCGTGCGCTCATTGGCGAGTTCTATGGCGGCGGCGTCATGGCTCAGGCTACTGGCGATACATATAAGATAGTGAAAGGCAGCATTGATGTAGTCATCAACAATAGCATTGTCGGCAAATACTGCGGCGGTCCTAAGTTTGGCGACATGGTGTCGGGCAAGACCGTCACCACCAGCGCATCCAATACTGTATTTAACCAATTCTTCGGTGCTGGCAATGGCGGCACCAACTATATGCAGTATGCCAATACCGATGCCACGGGTGTTCCCATCTCTGATTGGAGTGGAACCATCAGCTCTAATTATACTCCTGGAAAGTACCGCAATAAGGATCAGGGCTATCATGCCGACTATGACATAGAAGTAATCAATCCTTCCACGGGTGACTATACTGATGGAAGAGTCGTTAACCGTAGCTACTATTACTCTGCCCAATTTGCCACCACCAACACCGGCAATGTCACAAGTACATTGAATAACTGCACCATCAATACGAATTTCTATGGTGGAGGTTTCCTTGGTGGTGTCACAGGAAACGTAACTTCAACGCTTAACAACTGCACTGTAAATGGTGCAGTCTTCGGAGCTGGCTACTCGGCTTCAGCAGGAACAGTTAATATCCACAATAAGGACAAGGTTCCCCCAGTACCAAACTTATACACAGGTATGATTAAACCGCAATCTGGCGGAACATTTACAACATACGAATGGACTAATACGAAGTCATTTGGAACAAAAACACTTAGTACTGGAAGTCCAACCATTTTAAACCCCAATGGTGACGGGAAGAACTATATATATACTGAAGTATCTCTCAAAAATCTTGGATCAGTCAGCGGTAACGTCACTCTCACAATCAATGGAAAAACTGTGGGCGAAAGCGTCTATGGCGGTGGTGAAGAATCTGTTGTAGCTGGTGATACCGAGGTGAATGTTACCTGCGGCACTATTGGCACTACAGGTAAGGGCGGTGCACGATGGGGCAACGTCTTTGGCGGTGGTAAGGGTAAGGATGATGATGTCAATGCAGGACTGGTGAAGGGTAATACTAACGTCAACATCTCTGGTACTACGGAGACTACGAAGATTATACACAATGTCTATGGCGGTGGAGCGTTCGGTTCTGTGGGCACATTCACCTACGACGGCACAACGGGATTCCCTAATTCTCTTACTGAGAATACAGGTACGGCAAACATTACCATCACTGGTGGCACGTTTGGCTCGGACGGTAAGGAAAACGGCATGATATTCGGTTCTTCTCGTGGTTCTGAGGGCGATCCTGAAACAGACGACAATGTCGATAAGATAGCTTGGGTAGGAAATACAAATGTGGTTATTGGAACTCAAAGCGAAACACCTGTCCTGACGAATCCGAAGATTGCCGGTTCTGTCTATGGCGGTGGTGAGAACGGACATAACTACCAGAATGCACAGGTGACTATACATAGTGGTACCATCGGTATAACAAATCCAGAGACTGATGGTGGCGCACGCTATCCTTATCGTGGCAATGTGTATGGTGGTGGTTGCGGTACAGATACATTCGACCGTGGAGAAGGAGACGACAAGAAGACATACTACGACTTCAATGCTGGCATCGTACTGGGCAACACCCGGATAGATATCGACGGTGGCCATATAGTTCACAACGTCTATGGCGGTGGTGCTATGGGCTCGGTAGGCACATACACCCTTGCTGATGAAGCATACCACGCTGAACATCCAGAAGTGCCTGTAGGCATGCCTCTTTCATGCGCTGAGAATACTGGTCTCTGCACCATCAACATCACTGGTGGTAAGATTGGTATGACCAATGCCACGATGCAGGGACATGGCACAGACGGTCCTGATGATTTCGGTCATGTGTTTGGTGCTGGTAGAGGTTATTCCAAAGACCCTAACCTCTATCCTAACATCGAGAGCTGTGCTTTCTTCAATAATACTCAACTCACAATCAGTGATAAGGCATTAGTCTGCGGCTCTGTATATGGCGGCAGTGAGAGCGGACACGTGCTGCACAATACTAATGTAGAGATCAATGGCGGTCAGATTGGCTGCGGTGTAGGAAAGGACAAAGCCTATACCGATGATGAATTTGCATCGTCAACAAGTCTGCCCGGCACCGCTCACTGGCAATATACCGCTGCTGGTATGGGTGCGCCTCACGACCAGTATGCCAACATGAGTGGGACATACGACTACACTGGCGACTTTGCATATATCCCCGAGGCAGACAGAAAAGCGACATCGGAAGGCGGTCTGCCTGTAGCAACTGATGGCCGCACGTTCTATGGCAATGTGTTTGCCGGTGGTTCTGGTTACTACCCATACGCTCCAGGCTTGTGGCTTAAGTCTGCCGGACACATCGGAGGTACTGCCTCTGTCACCGTCACTGGCGGACACATCCTGAACAACCTCTATGGCGGTTGTGAGATGGCAGACATCGATGGCGCTGTCACCGTCACTATGAGAGGAGGCACCATTGGCGTGCCTCGCACAGCAGAGGAAATCAAGTCAAACCCCAACAGTGGCAACATCTATGGTGCCGGTATGGGTGACAAGCGTATCTTCTTCAACACGAGTACAAACATCGCTTCTACAACAATCGACATCTCCAACGGTACCGTCTATGGCGCAGTCTATGGCGGCGGTGAGGATGGTCACGTAATGGGTAATGTCACAACAACTATCAGCCAGCCAGCAGAAAAGACCACAGTGATTGGTTGTGACGGCACGTCAGGCTACGACGGCAACGTCTTCGGTGCCGGACAGGGGCACATCGGAGCACTGACCGCAGGTGTGGTTGGCGGTAATGCGAGTCTGACCATCACTGGTGGTACTCTCAATGGCTCTGCCTATGGCGGCGGACGTATCGCTTCGGTAGGTACTTACTTTGCTATGGCTGATGATCCTAAATACGGCAAGATGCAGGAGGGCGACAACCACGGCAACCTCTCTGTCAGCCTGACAGGTGGCACCATATATCAGAATGTATATGGAGGCTGCATGGGTACAACAGAAGACGTAGCCTACGGCATCTCGAAGAATGTGTCCGTAGAGCTCAACAAAGATAAGGGCAGCACAGACAAGGGTTGTGTTGTCAAGGGTGACATCTTCGGTTGCAACAATGTCAACAGTTCACCAGAGGGTACTTCTACCGTACATATCTATGCTACACAGCACGAAGGAAAGTCTCAGATAGGTAATACCACCACCGGTGAGACTCCTGTGACCGATGCCAAGGATGAAGGTTCCTATGATGTGAGAGCCGTATATGGCGGTGGCAATCTGGCTGCATACACACCGAAAGACTTGGATAATGGTACAACCGATGTAATCATTGACGGTTGCCAACTGACAAGTATTCAGACCGTCTATGGCGGTGGTAATGCTGCCTCCACACCTGCTACTAAGGTAACCATCATTGGCACCTATGAGATAGATGAACTCTTTGGCGGTGGTAATGGTAAGGATGCTATAGGAAAAGACGCAGAAGGAAATGACATTCCTAATCCTGGTGCTAACGTAGGTTTCTATGCCTACGCAAATGATGCTGCTGATGCACAGACGCCTGAAGACCGAGCAACGCATTATGGCTACGGCACTGGCCAGGCTTCCGTAAATGTCTTTGGTGGTACAATCCACCGTGTCTTCGGCGGCTCCAACACTAAGGGTAATGTGCGCCAGACGGCAGTGACCCTGCTGGATGAAAACAGCGGATGTCCTTTCTGCGTTAACGAGGCCTACGGTGGTGGTAAGAGTGCTCCGATGGATGCTGAGGCTAAGCTGCTGATGGCATGTATCCCAGGACTACAGGCTGCCTACGGTGGTGCTGAGGCTGCCGCTATCAAGGGTAATGTAACATTGAACATCACCAACGGCACCTTCGACCGCGTGTTTGGCGGTAACAACCTCAGCGGTACCATCGACGGTTCCATCACTGTGAACATCGAGGAGGTTGGCTGTCGTCCTATCAAGATTGGCGAACTCTATGGCGGTGGTAACCAGGCAGCTTATTCTGTTTATGGCTACAATGCTGACGGCACACCGATAGATACCGGTGATAAGATCTACGATGATCCTCAGGTCAACGTGATGTCGTTTACCAGCATCGGTAAAATCTTTGGTGGTGGCTATGGTGAACGTGCTACGATGGTGGGCAATCCGACAGTGAACGTCAATGAGGTCTATGGCAAATACTATGATGATGATGCATCTGTTGTCGGTGAGAATGCGGAAACACCAAACCACTATCCCATCCCGTCACATGCCAAGGGAAAGATGGGTGCTATCCATACTGTCTTTGGAGGTGGTAACGCTGCCAAAGTGATGGGTAACACGACTGTCAACATCGCTACACTCTCTGATGTCTATATCGTGAAGCAGGTTACCGCAGGTGAAGACTTGCCAGCAGACTGCTACACCCGCAGCGGAGCAGGTACGACCGCAAGTCCGTTTGTCTATACTCCTGCCACAGGCACTGCCTCAGCCAATGAGACCTACTACGAAAAGCAGAATGTCCTTGGTGTCGATATCCGCGACAACGTCTATGGCGGTGGAAACAATGCCGAAGTCACCGGCAATACAAACGTCAACATCGGAAAGAAAGCTGAATAAGTATTAACTGATTCAACTTTCGCAAGCTTTGCTTGCAAAGGAGTAGGAAGGAGATAGAAGGAGTAGGAGGGAGAGAGAGGACATATGGTTTTATGTGTTTATAGGCGCAAATGGATATAAGTATTGTCTTCTATCTACCTCTATCTCCTCATACTCCTTCTATCTACTGAGCAAGCTTAAAGCGAAACTTGAGTTAACTGATAGGAAACAAAAAAGCGTGCAAGCCTAAATGACTTGCACTCTTTTTTGTTTGGGGGCCGTTCTCAATCTCCCTTCGACATATTGACATATCGACTGGGTCGGTCTTACTCTCTTTGGTCATCTGGACCGAGGCCGGCCTCCCCTACTCTGTCCTGCATTATCAATCGTGCATTAAACGATTGTATTCTTTCTGCGCCTTTTTCATCTGCTTGATAAACTCCGGGCTTCCCTGCAGCGCACAGAAGCCGATGCTTGCGGCGGTACGGCTGGCATCCACGTCGCTCTGCCAGTGGGCTCCCAGTATTACGCGGCTGTCGCAGTAGTCCCATCCGCGACGGTATATAGCGTCGGCACGCTCCGGCGCTATCTGTGCCAGCAGCAGCGAGACGGTCCAGCCCCTCAGGCTGTGGCCCGATGGATAGCTACCCTCACCTCTAAGGTTATCCTCCTCGTGAGAGGGCATAGAGTCATTGAAGCGCTCAAAGGGGCGCTGTCTGCCATAGAACGCCTTCACCTCCTTGCGCATAGGATCGGTCGTAGCTAGGCTCGTCTCCATCAGTTTCCATATCTCGGGCGTCTCCGTCTCATTGACAGCCAGGCCGAAGGCCTCCTTCCACTGCAGGTAGAGCTTGGCATGGTCATGCCACTCGGCATCCCTGATGGCCAGCGCCACACGCGCGGAGTCCTGACGCTGCTGCTTGCCCCACCCGTAGCGCACCACGTCATAGGCAAACTCCGGGCTGTCAAAAGCCGGCGGCGCAGGCATGATATTGACAAGCTTGGGGAGCTGTTCCAGCGTGAAATATACTGTTGCTACACTATCCTTCTGTGCACTGACACGAACCGCCGCAAAGACAATGACGGCGAAAAAAAGACTAATTCTTCTCATTATAGAATTAACAAATTAACGAATTAATAAACTGTATTGGCGAGAGAATAGCGAAGCCAATTCTTCACTCTTCACTTTTCACTCTTCACTTCTTGTGATGATAATCCTGTATCAGCCCCTTCTTCACCAGGATTGGCAGGATGTTCGATGCCGACTGGCGTTTGCTCTTGCTGCCCGCACCATAGTATGTGGAGAATGTCACGGGGTCATCGCGCAGCAGCTTCTCCATAAACTGGTCGCCCACAAACGTCAGCAGTATCTTCCCCTTCTCGTTCGGACCCTTGTCCATCAGGTACAGCACCTGCTTCTCCATCAGCTCACCGTTACCCAGCAGCAGGTCTGTGGCAAGGAATATAGAGCCCATCGTGGTGTGGCCCGTGGCAAGCAGCGCTATGTCGAGACCAATGTTCAGCAAAGTCAGCGCATCGCCCATCGAGGCATGATAGCACACCACCAGATACTTGTCGCCGCTGTATGGCAGCACGCGCAGGTAGTTGTTCACCGGCAGTATCACGCCATCCTGGTCGCGCAGCATGCGCTGGTTCACGAACAGCTGCTTGTCTATGGACATCATAAACACTTCCTTCTTTATCACGCTGTTACACTCCTTGTCAGCCGTCTTGATGCTGAAGTCCTGTCCGTCATACGACACACGCACAGAGTCCGGCTCCTTGCCCGGAATCAGGTTCTCATAAGCTTTCCACTTGTTTGCCTTCAGGTCAGCATAACTCATGCAGACCTTCACCTGTGCCTGCACCGCAATGGCAGCCAGACACATCATAAACATCAATAGCGTTGCTCTTTTCATATTATGTAATAATAAATAATGTATCCTTTCATTTCGCGGTGCAAAATTAATAAAATTATTTCAACGACACAAAAAATCCCAATTATATACATGAAGAAAAAAAGCAAGATATTTTCTTGCATATCTCAAAACNNCAAAACTTAATCGTACCTTTGCCCTCGGATGGTTTATGTGCGCCATACTCCGTCCGCTACATTGTGGGAAAAATTGAAGCGTTGTGCTTCTGTCTTGTACTTAGAAACCTGAGAAATTTCAAGAACAAACAAGACGGGTGGGCAACGGTTCGCGTATATGCGTGGACTGTCGAGCTCTATGTCTTTTTGTTCAGGTTTTCTCAGGACCTCTAGGTAGAGACGTGGATTGCGACAATTCACGCTTTTTTCACGCATATACGCCATCAAGGCAACCTTAACGGATACTATAACTCATTACTATTTATAACTAAAAACTATCTAAAAATGAAACAAAAACTATTTACTTTATTGACGCTCGTGTTGTGCTTTTTCACCGGGGCGTGGGCTGACTCAGAATGGGTGATGAAAGATTGGAGTACAAGTCACACAGGATTAACTTACTGGGCAAGTGGTGCTTCGTCTAATATCCCAACTACATCCACAGACAAGGAGACTCCAACATGGAGTGATGCATCTGATTATAACACATACACAGGAACTGGAGGTTCAAGTAACTTCCAGTTAGACAGCAAAACTAGTACGTGGAAAAGTGGGCATCCCAATAGAGTATGGTCTTTTGATGTAAATGAAAATGATGTAATCAAGGTATATTTCATGGGTGGCGGCGATGGAGATCGCTCAATGTATGTTTCATACAATGCGACCACAACGAACCGTGACACAGAAACTGCATTTGCCTATGCAACAGCAAACGGTTACACACCAACGATTCTGACAGGAACTGCGACACAGGCAGGAACAGTTTACTTATGGTGTGATGCCAATGTTCGTGTCTATGCTATAAAGCTGGCAACTTCAGCTCCAGTCGTAAAATATGATGTAACGTACAAAGCAAATGGTTCTGGCGAGGCAGATGTTGTAAACAATGTCTCTAAAGTTGATGATAACATGTTTACTTATGCAGGACATGCATTTGCAGGTTGGAATACTGCAGCTAATGGCAGCGGTAATTCCTATGCTGCTGGTGCCGAAGTAACTTCAAATCTGACTTTATATGCTCAGTGGGTCAAATCTGCAACATTGTTCTCTATGACAAATATTACAGGTATAGTAAACAGCACCGAACAAGCAAGTATAGGAACAGTTACTGCAACTATATCTGATCGTTCTTCTGTTGAAGTATTTAATAACAAGGGAAATGCTGACGAGTTGTTGTATAATAATAACGCAATAAACCTCAATGGGTCTGGTAGCAATTACATACATATTACTTTCCCGTCAGCACTCCAAGTTGGTGATGTTATTACAGCTACATTCTTGGGTGGAGATGATTCATGGAAGTTGAGTAAGACCACAAGTAATCCTGCATCAAAGACCAATCCTTACACGATAGCAGAAAATGATGCTCTGCTCGGTGCAACAGAGCTTTATATCTCCAAGAATAATTCTGCTCAAGTCACCGCCCTTACAATTGAAGGCCAGGGTGAAATTTCTGATTTGACAATAAGTTCTTCAAAGACTCCAGAGGTGGCTATCGGTACTGAGTCAACGATAAAGTACACAACATCAAGCAGTGGTAATACTACATTTGCAAGCAGCGATGAAAGTGTCGCAACAGTATCTAATGATGGTGTTATTACTGGCGTTGGCGCTGGTACTGCAACTATCACAATTAGTCAAGCTGCAGATGAAACATACCGTGCAGGTTTTGCAAAGGTAACAGTAACAGTTCCAGAAACTGCAATGTTCAAGATAAAGATTAACGGTGGTACTTCTACAAGCGTAACTGGTACTATTGACGTTGCTACTGCTGTTACTGCTGATGTTAACGTATCTAGTAACAGAAAGATGGATAAAGGCAAGTATGCAGGCTTCACTCTCAATGGAGACTACTCTCTGAAGACTGGTGACATCATAGAGGTGAATGTAACCGCTCAAGGCCAAGGAGGTAATTTTATTTTCTATGATAGCAAAGAAGATAATCCAACAGAACTATACCGTGCTAATCTAACGACTCCTTATGACCCTAAGACATACAGATTTGTTATTCCCGAAACAATGAATGGTGCGAAGAAAGTTTATCTACGTCGTGGTGGTGATAATAGTGGTATTAATGAAGGTTTCAATCCTACCCTCGGTTATATTGCTGTTTATCGTCCGGAGTCAGAACTGACTCTTAGTAACACAACTGATTTCAACTATGGTTTCGGTGGTTTCTGCGCTCCAGCTAACTTTACAGTAACAAACGGAGCTGCTTATAAGGCATCACTTGACGGTAATGCAATTACCTTGACAAGGATAGATGGCATAGTTCCAGCAAATACCGGAGTCATCATAGTTGGTGAAAAGAACGCAACAGCAACTATCAATTATACTGAGGATGACGCAACAGAGGTAACAGACAATATACTGAAAGGTACAACCGCTCGCATTCATACTTCAAGTTTGAAGGGCGATGCAGACAAACTCTTGACTCTCCAGAAATCTACCAGCAAGTTCATTGAATATACTGGCGATTACTTCCCTGCAAACAGAGCATACTTTACTACCAACAATAACAATACAGGTAGTAGCAAGGCAATGAGCTTTGATATTAAGTTTGCTGATGCTACCTCTGTAAAGAATGTTGAGGCTATTACGACTGCGAACGAGGCTAAGGTTGGCAAGAAGGCAATCGTTAATGGCAGACTCGTTATTCTGACGGAGAATGGCTATGTTAACGCACTTGGCCAGACCGTAAAGTAAAACAGAGATAGAAGACTAAATACTAACCTTTTTAACATTAGAACGAAAATGAAAAAGATATATATACAGCCTTCTATCAAGGCAGTGAAAATACAAACAGCAGTAATGCAGTCTGCTTCATTGACTGGTCAAGGTAACGTGCCTGTTTACGATCCTAATGAGACATTCGAAGATGAGGAAGATATCTAATTATTACGACGAATAGTGTCTGAGTAAGGCACATTATTAATTTTAGTTATAGATTTATTAAAATCGGAAGGAGCTGTCGCAGCGATGCGCCGGCTCCTTTTTTGTTTGCCCGCGAAGCCCACCACCAGCGGCAAGTATTATAGGAGGCGACGTGTCCCCACGTCGCAATCAGCAGCATACGCAATCACCAATCCGTGCTTTCTGCCGTTCCGAAGCCTGCACGACATTGGCAACTGCGACGTGAGACACGTCGCCTCCTGTCGCGTTTACGTCTCTTTGCTCAAGCGGAAGAGCCGCTATGGGGCTTGCCATCACCATCCGGAGCAACTTTCCGGACCTATCGGAAACTTTTTCCGAACCGTTACGGAAAAACTTTCCGCACGCTGCGGAAAAACTTTCCGAAGCTGACGGAACAGCAGAAAAGCAGAAGTTTAACGATTAGATTATTCAATCTGATGTAGCTAAACATCTTTGGGCGGCTGGCCCTTTGTTTTATGTCAGCCTATTTCATCAGCGTACACCAAGGCCAGGGCCATTACGTTCATTATGGTAATTTCTTTCCTACTCCACCCCGCACGGGCAATTACGTTCATTATTCCAATTTCTTTCTATCCCTTACTCCAATTCACGGCAGTACCCGTAAATAGTAAATTGTACATGGTAAATGGTACATGACAAAATTTCTTTCCCTTTTATTTTGTCATTTCAAAATTACTTCGTAAATTTGCCTCAAGATTTGTATCCAATGAAACAGACGAACGAATACATAGACCTTATCAAGGCTCACTCCGAGGAGTTACGCACCCAGTTTGGAGTACGTCAGCTACGCCTATTCGGGTCCGTGTCTCGTGGAGAGCAGCATGAGGGCAGTGATGTGGATGTTTGTGTTGACATGGCTCCACGCATATTCCTTGTCTCTCGCCTGCAGCGCTATCTTGAGCAGCTACTGGGATGCCGTGTAGATGTTATCAGGAAACACAAACACATGAACCCCTATTTACTTCAAAACATTGAAAATGACGGAATCTATGTTTTTGGAGAAGCATGATAGAATAAGATATACCCTTGAGCAGATAAATACTGCAATCCTCCAATTAAAGGAATGGAATGAGGGTATAAAAACCGCTGATGACTACTACCTCTCATCAGCGGGCATGCAGAAGTTAGCTGCCAGCAGTATGCTCATAGAGGCAATCGGAGAAGCAATCAAACGAATCGATGACTATTCAAATGGTGAATTATTATCAGAACGTCCGGAAATACCTTGGAAGGATGTCATAGGAATGAGGAACCGCATTGCCCACGGTTATTTTGAAATTGACGGAGATCTGGTACTTGAAACTGTCAGGAACGACCTTGACCAACTGCAATCGGCCATAAAGTATTTCCTTGACGTGCTTTAGAGCATTAAGAGGAGCCGGGAGACAATTTATCCCAATTATTTTAATTTCTTTCCCTCCCTTCGTCCCGCAGGGCTATTACGTTCATTATGGTAATTTCTTTCCTCCCACCCCGCCGCATGGCCATTACGTTCATTTGTAAATTGTACATGGTAAATGGTACATGAACCTCATTTTCTTTCCCATTTATTTTGTCATTTCAAAATTAGTTCGTACCTTTGCACCAATGCATTGCTGAATGCAGACCCGGCCCGCGCGTGAGCGCCGGCAACGACACACCATGACACACCTCGCCCGAGCGGCGAAGAAACAAAGACAAAAAACTATAATCACGATAAGACTATAATCACAATTAAGCTGAAACTATAATCAATTAAAAACAAAAAACTATGAAACAAAAACAACTATTAAGAACGCTCCTTGCGGCAGTGTGTCTGCTCGTAGGGACTAGTGCGTGGGGAGAAACCGTATGGGGAACCTACAAAACATGGACACTTGATGGATTAACTGCCTCAGAATTATCCAATTATGAAAGTTTGACTAACCTTAACAATGAAAACAAAACTTTTTATATCAACGAAGGCGTTAGCTCTTTTTCGGTAGATGACGTGAATAGTGCTTTGTATGGACTTACTTTTCAGGGAGCCTACAACAACGGTAGTTGGAAAGGAGCATTTAACACGACAACTGCTTCAGGAAACCGTGGTTTTGCAATGAACGGAGGAGCAGCCAAAATTATAATCCCAAATCTGGAGGCAGGCCAGAGGGTGTCTGTTACCTGTACGGAGGAAACAGATATTGTAAGTGCCCAACTCTCAGACTTAACACGTTCTGGAAAAGTTTCTACAGGTATAGTTACCGAATCTGGAGATGTAACCATAGCGCGTTCATCAGGAGCAACTTATATCTCATCAATTCTTGTAGAAAATCCTGTTGGAGTTTACGCCACGGTAAAAATGACCCACATTAGTGGCTCTGATGCTGATGTAAACACCTCTTATGGTGAAGAAACTACTGCTTATTGTGGTTATAATAATATCAGTAATGGAACAGTAGGTCTCGCAAATAAAGGTTGGGGTGTGAATAATATTGCCTACCTTCAAGTGGATGCATCGGCTGTTCCTGATGGAGCAACAATTACTGCTGCTTCTTTAGAAGTGGATTGCCAACAGATTTCAGCTCGTGGTCTAAACTATGGTGTGGGCTACAATAGTTCAACATGGTCTTCAACCATGACATGGAATACTGCAGATCGTAGCATTACGACTTTGGGTAACGTGATAAGTGGTTCAAAAACAACAACAGACAAGCATAATACGTTTGATATAACAGCAGCCTTTAGTGGCGATGATGATAACATTGTTACTATTCTGGTCTATCAGACAGCAGCTGGTGCTGGCTACGTAAAAAATCCTACTGTAACTATAACTTATACAACATCATCTGCGTATGATGTGACCTTCACAGAGACAAATGGTGTATCTGCTACAGTAAAGATAGGTAATACCGATGTTACATCAGGAACAAAATTAGCTAATGGCAATTACAATTTCACTGCTACTGCTGCTGGTTACGAAACTTATAATGGAAATTTCACAGTTAGCGGTGCAAATAAGGAAGTAGAATTTGCTATGACAGCAAAGACTCCTGTGGAATCATTGACTGTAAAGGCAAAAATCGGTTCAGAATATTATACCATAAAAACAATTGACCTTACAGGTAAATATATTGGTGACGTTGTTACTATAACATATCCTCGTTTGTGGCTTGTAGGTACTACTCTTCATTCTACAACACAGGATGCTCATGGTAATGGCTACTATAAATGGGACTATACACTTGACGGCAATGACGCAGTTGTAGAGTATAATACAACTGAAGCCACTGGTGTGGTTTACTATTCTGAAGGTGAGAACATTGAAGGCATGACGGCTGATGCATTAAATAATGCAGATATTCGTTGCTCTGATGGTAAGGGTGGACGCTCTTCTGAAGAGCAGTCACTTACATCACTTGAATCTGGTATCTACAAGCTGACTTCAAGGGTATGGGGCAACTCTGGATGTTCTTATACTTATCGTGCAGCAGGAACTGACATCCTTACTCATACCACAACAGGAGCGCTTAATGACAATAATGTATGCTTCAATGTATTGAGTGGTACTGCCGCAATAAAAGTACAAGGTTCAGGTACAGGAAATGGAAAAGTAATTGACTATGTATATATCCAGAAGTTAGATGATTCTTCTGCATCTATCTATAATGGTGATTTTGAAAACAACAGTTGGGGTAAAGGCTGGCTCGGTACAGGTACAGACAAGGCCAAAGAATTTGCAGTACAAACAAGTTTGCAGACTTGGGGAGCTACCGGTAAATTTGCCGAGATGTGGACTGGAACCAATAGTAGTTATACTACAGAAGCAAACCTTCACCAGATACTTGTAAATGTTCCTGCAGGCGACTATACGCTTTCTGCTGATATTCTGAATAATGTACAGTCATCTGGTGGAGTGATATACGCAAAGGTAGGTAATGACTCTGAAATTACAACTGCTGCAGTAAATGCTTCTGGCGCAAACGAAAGCGTTTCATTTACTGTTGCAGAACCAAGCGTTGTTGTAGTGGGCTATAAGACAACATCTATCAATGAAAAAAATGGATGGATTGCTGTAGATAATTTTGAATTGAAACAGTTCGTTCCTGTTACCATCACTCCTACAGGCTATGCTACTTTCTCCAGCCCGTATGCTCTTGATTTCTCTGGTGCTATTGACAACCTTGACGCAGCATACTATGCTTCTGCAGTTGCACAGGGCAGCGTAACGATGACAAAATTGGAGCAGGCGGTTCCTGCTGAGACTGGCCTCTTCCTGAAGGGTAAGGCCAATGAGACAGTTACAATCCCTGTCGCTGCTTCTGGCACAGACATCAATGGAACAAACTACCTCAAGCCTAACACAAGCGAATCGACAGTTGCTGCATCTACGGAAAATGCTTATCACTATGTATTTGCTTACACAACATCTGACAACTCTAACCCAGGTTTCTTCAACCTTGCAAGTCCTGTGACACTTGGCGCAGGCAAGGCTTATATTGAAACGGAAACGAGCATCAAGCCAACAGCAGGTGC
>DEKQ01000154.1 GCA_002353975.1 Prevotellaceae bacterium UBA2718 | reverse complement strand
GAAAGGATGTCCTTGCTGGCATCCCTCCTACTCCTTCTAACTCCTTCCTACTCCTTTGCAAGCAAAGCTTGCGAAAGTTGAATCAATTATAGAGTTCTTTCTCCAGTATCGCCTTGTCGGCTGGGAGCCATTTTACGGTGTTGAGCTGTTTCTTTGTGAGCCATTTTGCGGCTTCGTGTTCGTTGAGGTGTATGGTGTCTGACAGAAGCGAGCAGAGGTAGCAGTGCATAGTGAGATGGAAGGCGGGATAGTCATACTCTACGGTGCAGAGGAATCTGTCGATGCCAATTTCTGTTGAGAGTTCTTCACGTATCTCACGTCGCAAAGCCTCTTCGGGCGTTTCACCGGCTTCTATCTTACCACCAGGAAACTCCCACCAGTCTTGCCATTCGCCATACCCGCGTTGCGTGGCGAAGATTTTGCCGTCTTTGCGAATGATTGCTGCTACTACTTCTATTCTCTTCATGGTTATGATGTGTGATTTCTTGTTTCTCTCTTAGCTTCTCTCCACAGTGGATAGTATTTGTCCATGAGTTTGTGGAAACGCGCATTATGGCTGGGCTCCAACAGATGACACAGCTCATGCACCACCACATGCTCTACGCACCAGTCGGGCAAGAGGAGCAGGTATGTGGAGTAGCAGATGCTGCGGTTCCTGATGTTGCATACGCCCCATCGTGACACCATAGGCCTGTAACGAATGGCTGACGGCCTCACTCCCATGACCCTCGCATATTTCTCCACCAACGGCTCTATCATCGCCTGCAGTCTCTCCGCCGCCTCTGCCTTCTGTGCCTTCGTGGTCAGCGGCAGCTGATTATAGAATGCTGCGCGTTGTGCTTGTCGCTCTGCCATCTTCTTCCGGGCTTTGAGTATCCAGTCTTCGTGCCTGATTATGAATGCCTCTATCTCGCTTTTGGGCATACCGACAGGTGCCGATACGTGGACATCGCCATTTTTCACGATACGCATCGACAGCCTGTTGGTTCGTCTGTATGTCAGTTGTATAGCCATTGGTTTTTCCTGATAGGGGGCAAGTATATTCCGCTGTACTAAGAAATGCGAGTGCAAAGGTAATGATATTTTCAAGAAAAGAAGACTTTTTTTTGTACGTGTCAAAGATTTTTCCTACTTTTGCATGCACAAAAGCAAAAATACACAATTATGTTAAGGTTAACAAACTTGATTATCGCTGTCGCCTTTGCGGCAGCTCTCGCGGCTCAGCCACAGACTCAATCTCAGAGCAGTACAGATATCAGCAGCCTCCATCAGAAGGCAAAAACAGAACTGACTGCGGGACACAAAGCCAGTGCACGCTCATACTATATGATGGCATACGAGGATTACGTCGGCAAGGGCGACATGAAGTCAGCGGTACAGTGTGGCGTCAAGGCAACGGAACTCTACTACAAGGAGAATGCCTACAAAGAGGCGTTTGACCTGTTGCGCAATATAGACCAGCAGATCAGGGCACAGAAAATCAGCGGCAGCGACAAGGCAGCCCTGAGCTATCAGACCACCAAGGAGCGCATGAATATGTATGTCAGGCTGAGGAAAGGGGCCAGTGCCCTGGACCAGCTGAACATCATGGATGCCGAGGCACGCACGTCCGGTGATGAGGCATTAAAGAATGACCTGCTCTACAATAAGGCCATATACTACTATACCTTCGGACAAAACGAGAAGGGAAACGCCGTCTTCAAGGAGATGGCGGCAAAACTCACCGCACAGAAGGAGTATGACAAGGTGGAGGAAGTCTATAAGACCCTCATCGCCAACGGACGCCGCAGCAACAACGCCGGCATGGTGGCACAGTCATACAGCAGCTACATAGCGTGGAAGGACTCTACGAACGCAATGAAAGCAGCCGACGCCCAGGCTGCGCTGAAGAAACAGATAGCAGAGAATGAGGCCTCCATAGCCGAGAAAGACAGCTCCCTCTCGGCCCGCATGGCGTTAATAATGGGACTCAGCACACTGGCTGCAGTATTAGCCACGGCACTCGTAGCCTGCATACTTGTACTGATGAGGTATATCCTCCTCTCGCGCAGGCAAAAGAAGACAATAGATGCGATAAACGAAAACAATGCCCAGAAGGCGCAGTTCATCAGCAATATCTCGGCACAGATGGCGCCAGCCATCAGCAAGCTGGACACCGGCAAACCCGAAGTGAAGGCTCTGAAGGACTTTACGGAGCATATTCAGACGCTCTCAGACCTGGAGGGCCAGGCAGGAAAGAAAGTGGAAGTGGAGGACACACCTATACCGTCCTTCTGCGAAGGGCTGATGGACGAGATACGCAATAAGGTGAAAGGCGGCGTGACTCTCCATGTCAATGCGCCCAAGATGACCGCTCCGCTCAATCGCGAATACGTGTCCCACATCCTTTCTCACCTGCTGCAGAATGCCGCCGAATACACTCCCGAGGGCGGAACCATCTGGCTGGAGTACAAGAAGCGCGGTGCACACTCGCATCAGTTCCTTGTTTCAAATACCGGTGACGTTATTCCGGAAGAGCAGCGGGCAGAGGTGTTCAAACCGTTCCGTGCCATACAGGACCTCACGAAGGGCGACGGACTGGGTCTGCCCATTTGCAGGCAGATGGCGATACTGATGAACGGAAACCTCGATATTGATCCGCAATTCTCCAAGGGCACACGTTTTGCCTTGGACCTGCATAGCTGAGTTTTAATTCAAAATTAATAATGCATAATGCAAAATTAGCCCCTTCCCTCTGATAGCCCCCCAGTTTGGGAGGCTATAGGTGGACATCGTACATGAAAAAATCCAAGTGAAAAATCCAAGGAACAGTTTTCGTGTAATTCGTGTAATTCGTGGTTCAGAACCCTCCACCCAAGGGGGGAGTTGGAGGGGGGCTTATCACTTTCTGCTGACTTATTATCGTGCCGTCGGCTGCTACGCCCTCAATGGTGACGAGATACTGCTTTGACACGTCGGAAGAATAGAACGTGACAGAGGCGTGGCCAGCCTCGTCGGTAGCCACCTTCGGATTCCAGTAGAGGGTGGTGCGGTGGTCAGGACGGGTGTATTGCGTCTTGTCGGCATCGGGATACTGCGGTGAATAGAACTCCCGTGGATAGCGGTAGCCCAGTTGCTGCACCTTTGCAATAGAGAGAGCGTCTTTTTGCGTGGATTTGCGCAGGTACTCAGAGCCGTCTTTCAGGAAGATGAACAGCACGCCTGGAACGAACCCGCGTTCGTCTGCCCTGACACCAAAGAGGGTGTTTCGCGGGTCGTTAGGAGTGAAGTATTCTATTGATTTCACGTCGGTAGGCTGTATGTTAAGCACATACTGGTGGTCTGTCTCATGATAGTTGTCAACGTAGCATTTGCCTACCTGCCAGTAGCGGAAGTGTTCTTCACCGTCTATAGTTTCTGTATATATGCCCAATGGATGGAGCAATGCACGCATGGATACGGCATGTTCTATGCGGCTGTCGCCCTCTTGCAGGCTACGCGCAGCCTCCATTCCAGAGTAGTTCATCGTCTTCTTCCTTGCAGATTTCTTGACAACCTCAGGCAGTTCTATTGTGCCGGCGCTGGAATACTTCTGCTGGCTGAATGCTTGGGCAGCGAATGTATTTGCCTCCCTCAGCCCCATCACCCGCTTGGAGGGCTGTGGCAGCTGTGGCTGGGGGAACGTCTGCGGGTCAATGTTAAGCTCCACGAACGAAGTGTTACCGTTTTTACGCGCCCCTTGCAGTACGAAGGTGCTGTTCTCCGGATTATCTACGATGACAGAGAAGCGGCTGCTGTCACCCAGCTCAAACTCATACTGTTGCCCCAGGTGTGTGTTGACAAACAGCAGCTTCGGGTTCTTCAGGTGCTTGCGCCACGTGCCCTGGATGCTGCCCGTAATGGTCTGGTTGGTCTGAAAACCGTATTGTATGGCGGGATAGTTGCCCGTCAACATATCCTGGAGCACAGGGCCGGACAGTGCCCTCTCTGATGTCTGACGCAGATATGCCTTTATGTCGGGCTGTAAGGTGTCGGGCTTCACTACGTCGTAGTCGGTGACGGAGACTGAGCAGATAGCCTTGAGCGGGCTTCCGTCGGCATTTGTCATGCTGATATCCACCGTCATGGGGCTCTTGGCCTCTGTCGTTGCCGTGCCGCTGATGTGCACCGTCGGTAGGTCGGTGTCCTTCAGCAGCAGAGATTGCTCGGCGATGACCGTCAGCGAGTCTGCCTTCACCAGCGCTATGTGGATGCTGCCGCCGCCGAACTTGCTGGCATCTAAGCGGTTCACCTTGCCCTGCTGCGGGGTGAATGTCATTATCTGTCCGCTCCCGTAGGCCACGATAAGGTCGTCCTCTGTGCTCCCTGCCGGGGTGGGGATGTAGATGTAATTGCCCCGCTGATAGGCGTTCAGGGTGGGGGAGACCCCCGCGATTCCATCGCGGGGCACGAGGGAAGGGGCTGAGGGAGAGGTGATGGAAGAGGGGTGAGGGGCGCGCAGTGGCTCCTTACCCAATATGAGTAGCGGTTTGTAGAAGAAACCTTCGGCACCGAAATTACGCATCCATTGTGTGTATGCCACCAGCGTGTATAGCCCGCTGCTCAGCCTTCTGGGCAGCAGGAGGGCGTTGGCGAACACCCCGTCAGAGTCGCATTTCACTATCTGACGGTCCACGAGACTGTCCGCGCTGCGGTCATAGAGCTCAATGTTGACGAACCGTGACCGGCTGACGGGCTTGTTGGTGGCAGCATCCACCAGGTGGGCCCTGTACCATATAGTGTCCCCTGAGGCATAGCACGCCTTGTCGGTGTGTACGTATATCTTCTCCTGCGGCACCTTGGCGTAATACTCTTTCACGCGTGCCATGATTTCCTCGTCCTGCGCTGATGCTGTGCCTGCCCATGCAAGAAGGAGAGTGAAGAGTGAAAAGTGAAGAGTGAAGAATTTATTCATTTCCTAATGCTGACTGATATAACTAAACTGTGATTTCGCTGCTTTGCATAGGAGGCGATGTGTCTCAC
>DEKQ01000049.1 GCA_002353975.1 Prevotellaceae bacterium UBA2718 | reverse complement strand
AAAATCACTTTTGCTCATTTTTTTGTTAAAAAATAGTCATTTTGTAAAATCGGCTAATTGGTAAATGTGACCTGTATGGAGCGTTCTGCCTGCTCAATTTTGAGGGCTTTTACTTCTGTCCTCTGGCTGAGATGATTAGTGCTTGCGAATCTTTACTTCAGGTCTCCGGCTGAAATGATGTGGCGTTTTAGAGTCTTTATTTCAGTCCTCCCACTGAGAGTACGTAGTGTTTGATTTTCTCTACGGCGTGATGGTAGTTGGCTTTCAGGCCTCCTTCGGATGTTCCCAGTATCTTGCTCATCTCGCTGTACTGCATGTTGTCATAGTATTTCATGATGAAAGTTACTCTCTGCGCCTCTGGAAGGGTCTCGATGGCTTCGCGCAGCAGGCGTTCTATCTCGTCTCCGTCAAAGTATGCGTCTGCGGAACTTCCATGCATGGATGCTGCTGCGCTGAGCGCCTGCGGTTCAGAGGTGTTGTTGGAGTGCTTTTTCTTGCGTCGCAGGAAGTCGAGTGCTTCGTTGACTGCAATGCGATGGAGCCACGTGCCGACTTTGGAGTCACCACGAAATTCGTCCATTTTAGTCCATGCTTTGATGAATGTGTTCTGCACCACGTCATCGGCATCTTCGTGCGAACCGACGATGTGACGCACTACCCAGTAGATTTTCTCGCTATGCTCCTTTACGAGTTGACGGAATTCAGCCTCACGTTCGTTCACAGGTTACTAAAGAAAAAGATGTGGGTGATGACGGGGTAGGGCTTATCTTATGAGGTTGATCTTCTTTGATACATTGCCAACCTTAACCGGATAGGCACCCTTTGGAAGGTGACTGAGGTCGATATACTTCTCCTGGCTGTCAATTTTGACGGTCATTACCTCCATGCCGATGAGGTTGTACACGTGCAATGTCTTGCCCATTGCTCCCGTGACGCATACAACATTATTGTGGAAGGCGATGTTTATCTGCTGCGTTTCAACGTCAATGAGCTCGATACGCGACGAAGCTTCAGCCGGTAATGCCGGCATGATGCTGAACAATAGGCATATTATGAGAAGTCTATATATCATGTCGCTGCAAAGTTACTAATATCTTTTGGAAAGTCCGTAACGCAAGAATGAAAAAGTATTGTGTTGTTAAGTTTTTTTAACTCTACGACGGAATTCGGACAATGTTATTGCCGTTGCGATGGAGACGTTGAGGCTCTCGGGATGTGGTGTGGCGAAATGGGGTATCAAGAGTTTGTGGGTGAGCAGTTTCCTTACCTCCTCTGAGATGCCGTTGCCTTCGTTGCCCATGATGATTACGCCTCCTTCAGAGAGCGGGGCAGAATAGATGTCCTTGCCGTCGAGCAGGGTGCCATAGATGGGTGTGTCCTGCCGGAGCGAGCGCAGGAATGCCGGCAGGTCGGTGTAGTGAACCCTGACCCGCGCAAGGCTGCCCATTGTGGCCTGCACTACTTTGGGGTTATAGGCATCTACGGTGTCCATGCTGCATACGATGTCTGTGATGCCAAACCAGTCGGCGGTGCGAATGATGGTGCCGAGGTTGCCGGGGTCTTGCACGCCGTCAAGTGCGAGGATGAGGGAAGCCCGCAATCCCGTCCCCTCTTCAGAAGAGAGGGAGGAGACCTCATACAATGTGGTTGTGGGCAGAGGAAAGACGGCGAGAGCCTGGGAGGGGTGTTGCAGGAGGCTTACCTTCTGCAATTCTGCCTGTGTCACCCTGATGAGCTCGCAGGAGATATTTGCGGGTGCAGCCCATTCATCGGTGGCAATGATGAGGCGTGGCCTCCAGCCGGCACACAGCATGTCGTGGATGCTCTTGTGGCCCTCAACAAGAAACACTCCCTCAAGCATACGATATTTCTTATGCTCAAGGGAGTGTATGAATTTTATAGTAGCTTTGCTTATCACTGATACAGGAAGCGTTTGATACTCTTCTTAGGTGTCTTCTCAAATTCCTCGTCGTGGATTTCTATGTGCGAAATCTTGCAGTAGGCCGGCTGGTTGCTGTTGAGCTGCTGCAGGTTCTGCTTCATCAGGTTCTCCACGTCCTCGCTTGACATGTTCTGCTGGGTGCAGGTCTCAATGTCGGGATGTACGAGAGCCACGAGCTTGCCCTCACGCTGCACCACGATGCTCTCGTTGACGAGCGGCAGGGAGTTCAGCGCATCCTCTATCTCCTCGGGGAAGATGTTCTGTCCTGACGGACCGAGGAGCATATTCTTGGAGCGACCCTTAATGAATACGTTGCCTTTTTTATCCATGATGCCCAGGTCTCCTGTGTGATACCATCCGTCTTTGTCAATGGTCTGGGCTGTAGCCTCTTCGTTTTTGTAGTAGCCCAGCATTACGTTCAGGCCACGGGTGAGTATCTCGCCCGGCTCGCGGTGAGGATGCTTACTGTCTATCTTGACCTCCATGTGGATTACCTCGCGACCGCATGAGCCTCCTTTGTGCTCCTTCCAGTCGGCGTATGTGATGATGGGGGCGCACTCTGTAGCGCCGTAGCCCACGGTAACGGGGAAGTGTATGTCCTTGAGGAACTGTTCCACCTCCTGATTGAGTGCTGCTCCGCCTACGATAATCTCATAGAGTCTGCCGCCAAAGGCTTCATAGACCTGCTTGCGTATCTTCTCCTTTATCTTCTGTCCCACGATAGGCGTCTTCATCAGCAGGCGTATAGCGGGAGTCAGTTTCGGAAATACCTTCTTGCGGATAATCTTCTCGATGACGAGAGGAACGGCGATGATGATGATAGGCTTGACGTCGGTGAACGCCTGTGCCACAACGGCAGGCGAGGGGACGCGCGTGAGATAGAAGATGTGGCATCCGCTCATGAACTCCTTGATGAATTCAAACGCCATGCCATACATGTGGGCCATAGGCAGGATGGATATGGTATTGTCGCCCGGATGCAGCTCGCTGTCAAGCACGTGGCTTGCAAAGTCAAGGTTAGACCACATGGCACGATACGGTATCATGACACCCTTTGAGAAGCCCGTGGTGCCAGAGGTGTAATTGATGAGCGCCAGCTCTTCGGGACTCTCTTCCTTGTAATAGCTGACAAACTCTTTGCGGAAGTACTTGGGGAACTTTTCTCCGAAGTATCTGTTCAGGTTTTCGCGTGCTGTGGTAAGCTTCTCTGAACGCGAAATCATGAGCGAATAGTCGGGGATGTTGACGATTCCCTCCAGTGCAGGCATCTTCTCCGGGTCTATCTGCTTTGCCACAACATCGCCGACAAAGAGCAGTCGCGCTTCGGAATGGTTCACGATGTGGTGTATCTGGTCTGCCGTGAACTCATGGAGTATCGGCACGGCTACGGCTCCGTAGGTGAGTGTAGCGAGAAATGCTACGGCCCAGTTGCTCATGTTGCGCCCGCAGAGGGCAATTTTGTCGCCGCGATGGATGTCACTGTTCTCAAAGAGAATGTGGAGTTTCTCAATCTTGCGTGCTACGTCCTGGTACTGAAGGGTGGCACCCTTATAGTCGGTCAAGGCGTCTAAATCCCAGTTCGTCTTTATGCTTTCTTCAATACAGGCATTGAAACTCGGTATCTTGTCCATAGCAAAAGATTTCTTTTTCCTTGAAGTAAACATTTATGTTTTAGTATAGTTAGCTAAAGGGGGTGGAACGCACAATTCGCTTTGTCTTGTGCAAAGGTAAGCTATTTTTTGCACATCGGCAAACAAAAGTGTGCAATTCTTGAAAAAAATGCGTAATAATGTTGCTAAGCTGCCCGGTTTTATTATTTTTTTTGTACTTTTGCACGTAAATTGAATAATTGTACACGATAAGATGGGATTTTTCGGATTCTTCAACAAAGAAAAGAAAACTGCACTTGATAAGGGCTTGGAGAAGTCAAAGCAGGGAGTGTTTGACAAGCTGGCCCGTATTGTAGCCGGTAAAGACAAGGTTGACGATGATGTGCTTGACGACCTGGAAGAGGTGCTCATCACCAGTGATGTGGGCGTGGATACGACGCTCAGGATTATAGAGCGCATCGAGGCACGCGTGGCAAGAGACAAGTATGTCTCTACGTCGGAACTGAACGGCATACTGCGAGACGAAATCGTGGGACTGTTGGCAGAGAATAATACGACGGACAATGAGTCGTGGGACCTGCCAACGGACCATCGTCCGTACGTCATATTGGTGGTAGGCGTGAACGGTGTGGGCAAGACAACGACCATCGGCAAGCTGGCCTGGCAGTTCAAGAACGCCGGCAAGAAGGTTGTTCTGGGAGCCGCAGACACGTTCCGTGCCGCTGCGGTGGAGCAGCTGTGCATCTGGGGCGAGCGTGTGGGAGTGCCGGTAGTGAAGCAGGCTATGGGCAGCGACCCGGCCAGTGTGGCATTTGATACCCTTTCGTCAGCCAAGGCGAACGGCGCGGACGTGGTCATCATAGATACTGCGGGACGCCTGCACAACAAGGTGAACCTGATGAACGA
>DEKQ01000119.1 GCA_002353975.1 Prevotellaceae bacterium UBA2718 | reverse complement strand
CCAACTTTCTGGGTTCACTTCATTCTCTGACTACTCTGAGATGACCGAAGAACCGTCCCCTGATCTTTATTATTGATTATAACGACAACGGATTTAACTCTAAGTTAAAATGGTCATTTCTGACCGTCGAAGGCCTCACGCTGCAACACCTGTGTCATGCAGTGAGCAGCACCATAACCATCTATCAGACTCTCCAGTGGTATCCATTCTACGGTGACCCCTGCATTGTGAAACCGCCGTTGCAACTCCTCACTCTGTCCGCCTACTGCCATGATGTGGCGCGGAGCGATGGTCAGAAAATTGTTGGCATAGTGCATCTCGTCGTCATAGTCTATAGGGATAATGTCGAAGCCCCGGCTCTTGATATACGCCACAAAGGGCTGATCCTGCTTCCATAGCGTATATTCCCGGGTGCCAGGCTTTCGGGCCCAGATGTCGCAGGTATTGAACTCAGGGTCGCCAGGCTGGGCATTCAGACGACTGCTCACCATCGTGCAGAGGTCCTTGTCGATGATGTTGAAATGAGTATCGAGGTGCATCTGCATCTGCCATCGCTTATGGTCGCGCACCACCACAATGGTGTCGTGTCCGAAGGCGTCAGCCTCCATCAGTTGGCGGATACCCTCGTCGTTCGTTCTCATACCACAGCCTATGAGTGAGATATTACCGGCAGGGATGTAGTCGCCCCCCTCCAGCCGACCATCGCCCTTGATGCGGAGGATAGGTTTCAGCCCCAGATGCTCATAGCAGAGGTTTATAACCTCCGTCTCAGGCGCCCGCTGGCTGGAGTTCATCTGACAAATAACATGGCCGCGCGGTGTCGTGATACTCTGGTCGCGCGTGAAGTAAAGGTTCATCAGCGGATTCTGGATATATTGAGCCTCGTAGCCCGTGTTGTTGTCCGTCTTCGAGAGTTTCACCGTGGGTTGCAGCAGGATACAGCGAATCAGGTCGGCACGACTCATCTTCTGAAGCACCTCCTGCCGATAGGTTTCCGTCTCGCTGGCATCCTCGCCGGGGATGCTGCTGATGTCATATACCAGCACCTTCTCTGCCACTGCCCTCAGGCTGTCGATACCCACCTCGTTCAGGATGTCGGTCACGGTGTGCACACGAATACCGTTGGCTTCCAGCATGCCGATGTAGCCCCGATGTTCCTCAGCCGCCTTATCCACATCGAAGTAATCCTCAAACAGTCCTGCCGAAGGGTGAATCACGCCGTTGAACAGTTCCTGTCCGGGCGTGTGCATCAAGATATCACCAGCCCGCGACCATTCGGCCTGCGGATAAGCCATCACTGTCTTCTCTACCTGCTGTGCGCTGCTTACGCTTGCACCATAAAATGTCAGGATGGCTACGACCATCCATTGAGTCATTATTTTCATTACTGCTCTGTTTTGCCTGTTATTGTAAATTTTCTACAAAAATACAAACAATGTCCAATATGTTTTGTAAAATAATGGTAAAATCTGGTGATTTCGTACTTGCTTATTTTCTCTCCAGCAGCACGACGTTCTCTACGTGTGGGGTGTGGGGGAACATGTCAACGGGTTGTACGGCTACAACTTTGTAGCTGGCATCCAAGAGGGCAAGGTCGCGAGCTTGGGTGGCGGGGTTGCAGCTTACATAGACGATACGTTGAGGGTGGGCATTGAGGATTACCTGTATCACGTCGGGGTGCATACCGGCACGGGGCGGGTCGGTGATGATGACGTCGGGATGTCCGTGCTGACGGATGAAGTCGTCGGTGAGGATGTCTTTCATGTCGCCGGCATAAAACAGGGTGTTGGAGATGCCGTTGAGCTGGGAGTTGATTTTTGCATCCTCTATCGCTTCGGGCACATATTCTATTCCCACAACCTGACGTGAATACTTTGCCACAAAGTTGGCTATCGTGCCGGTGCCGGTGTATAGGTCATATACCAAGGGCTTGTTTTCGCCGGATGCGACATCAGGCATCGAACTGAAAGTGAAGTCTCGCACCACCTTATATAATTCGTATGCCTGTTCCGTATTAGTCTGATAGAAACTCTTCGGACCCACCTTGAAGCGCAGGCCTTCCATCTCAAGGAAGATGTGGTCGTTGCCTTTATAGACCAGAATCTCCTGGTCTCCGATGGTGTCGTTGCACTTCTGGTTGTCAAGGTATAGCAGGGCTGTAATCTGGGGGAAGGTGTCGGCAACGTATTGCAGCAGCCCTTTGGCCTGTTCTTTGCTTTCACTCAGGGCTTCAGGCGTGGAGTGGTCGAAGTGGAACTGTATGATAACCATCCATTCGCCGGTATTGCTGCAACGCACGATGATGTCGCGCAGCAGTCCTGTCTGCTGGCGCAGGTCAAAGAAGGACAGGCCGTTATCAATGGCGTAGCGGTATATGGAGTTGCGTATGTCGTTGTGCAGGTCGGCCATAAGCCAACACTTCTTTATTGGCAGAATCTTGTCAAACGCTCCCGTGATGTGAAATCCAATGGCAGGTGCAAACGGTACGCCGTTCTTCATGTCCTCATGGTTAAGCCATTGCTTGTTGCTGCACCCGAAGTCAAGCTTGTTACGATACTCCCACACGTTGGCTGAGCCCTTGATGGGGCGGAATCCGCCTTCGGTGCAGCCTTCATCGCGGAATGCCGGCAGCTCTATCTTGCCGATGCGTGTCAGCTGGTCATAGACCTGCTGCTGTTTGAATGCTAACTGTTCGGGGTAGGGGAGTGTCTGCCATTTGCATCCTCCGCAGATGCCGAAGTGCTCACACTGCGGCGTGATGCGTTGCGGTGCGGGGGTGATGAGCCTCACCACCTCACCCTCGGCATATGAGTGCTTCTTGCGCTTCAGCTGTACGTCCACAACATCGCCAGGTACACAGAACGGCACAAACACGACGAACGAACCGTCAGGGCGTCTGCCCTCGGTTGACTGAGGCTGTTCATAACGCACCGTGCCATCAGGCTGGGCTACGGCAGAGACATGAAAAAGACAGTTGCCTTCTGCAGCAACCGACTCTATTACTATATTGCTTAAAAGTGGCAGGGGTTTCTTCTTTCTTGACATGAAAAGCGGAAAAACGAATTTGGTACAAAGGTAAGCATTATATTTGACAACGCCAAAGAATAAGTAAAAAAAAACTTATAATCGCAGAAATTGTAATAAATAGTCACTGCACCGTTTGGATTAAAATAATAAAAATGCTAACTTTGCACAATGCGTCGCTCATGACGATTTCTTAACTTAAATCCATAATAATTACTAAAACAAAACAACAAGATGTCACAGAAAAGAGTTTACACCTTCGGCAACGGACAGGCTGAGGGCAATGCGCAGATGCGTGAACAATTGGGTGGCAAGGGCGCTAACCTGGCAGAAATGAACCTTATTGGCGTTCCAGTGCCTCCGGGCTTTACCATCACAACTGATACGTGTAACGAATACTATCAGGTGGGTCAGGAGAAGATTGTAGAGGAACTGCAGGATGATGTCAATGCAGCGGTGAAGCACATCGAGACACTGATGAACTGCAAGTTCGGTGATGCACAGAATCCGCTGCTCGTCAGTGTACGCTCTGGTGCCCGCGCTTCAATGCCTGGCATGATGGACACCATCCTTAACCTTGGTCTGAATGACGAGGTGGCTGAGGGAATGGTGAAGAAGACCAACAACCCACACTTCGTTTATGACTCTTACAGACGTTTCGTTCAGATGTACGGTGATGTCGTGCTCGGTATGAAGCCTGTAAACAAGGAAGATATCGACCCATTCGAGAAGATTATCGAAGAGGTGAAGAAGGAGCAGGGCGTAGTGCTTGACAAGGACCTCTCTGTTGAGTCACTGAAGAAGCTCGTGCAGCTGTTTAAGGCAGCGATCAAGGAGCAGACAGGTTCTGACTTCCCAGAGGATCCTATCACCCAGCTGTGGGGCGCTATCTGCGCCGTATTCCGTTCTTGGATGAACGAGCGCGCTATCCTCTATCGCAAGATGGAAGGAATACCCGACGAGTGGGGAACAGCCGTAAGCGTCATGGCTATGGTATTCGGCAACATGGGCGACACCAGCGCTACCGGAGTTTGCTTCAGCCGCGATGCCGCCAACGGCGAGAACCTCTTCAACGGCGAGTACCTCGTCAACGCCCAGGGCGAAGACGTAGTAGCCGGCATCCGCACACCTCAGCAGATCACCAAGATCGGCTCGCAGCGTTGGGCCGAGCGCGCTGGCATCAGCGAGGAAGAGCGCGTAGCAAAATACCCCTCAATGGAAGAGGCTATGCCCGAGATCTACAAAGAGCTCGACAGCATACAGAACAAGCTCGAGGAGCACTACCGCGACATGCA
>DEKQ01000166.1 GCA_002353975.1 Prevotellaceae bacterium UBA2718 | reverse complement strand
TAGTAGTCGGACATCCATTGCCACAGACGGTATTGTGAAGGCAGGATAACGGGCTCATCGTCAAGGACGCTGAGGATGGGTTTCGTCTGTATGGCTTCGCTGTATTCGGATTTTACGGCTGTGACAAGTGTGGTGTAGGTCTTGGAAATGCCAAGTGGCACCTTTACCCTGACGTAGGGTTGCACGCGTTGCTCCAACTCTGCCGGAACGGAGTAGGTGAAAAGCCCTTCAAGGGGCAGAGGGAGTATGACGTCAACGTACAAATTAACGAACTGAGAATTGAGAGTTGAGAGTTGAGAATTGAGAATTGAGAATTATGAATTATGCATTTTGCATTTTGCATTTTGCATTAATCCCCCCTACCTTGAAGCCCCCAAGCGAAGGAAACATGAACGGTGGGACGGGTGAAGGGTAATAATTTTGAATTTTGAATTATTAATTTTTAATTTACAACGAGGTTGTTTTCGGTCATGCGCTGCATATAGCTTTGGATGATGGCTTTCAGGGTGCGCTCCATTGACTGGAATGTTGGGCGCAGCGCGGGATTGGATATGAGGTTGTGCTCTAAGAGCCAGTCTTTCTTGTAGTTGTAGGCAGCTTTGGTGCGGTTGCCGTCAAAGTGTATTACGTAGTCACCCTTGACATACTGATAGATGCCGTTGTTGTTTGTTACCGCCCAAGTGTCTTCGGGCGACGTGCTGAGCAGGTCTATTCCGAATGCTACGTATGGCTTGTTGTACCCCAGATAGCCCAGTATTGTAGGCATGATGTCTATCTGCTGAGCTATGCCCGCCATGCGTCCGCGCGGCATCTCGCCCGATGGGTCATAGAAGAAGATTGGTGCGCTATACAGTCCCAAATCCGTGCCGTACTCTTTGTGGTCGTTGATGTTGGTGTGGTCGGATGTAAAGACGAATATCGTGTTGGAGAACCACGGCTGTTTGCGTGCCGTCTCAAAGAACCGGCGCAGCGACATGTCGGTGTATCGTATGCACTTGTGTATGGGGTTGGTGCCTTCTTCCGGATATACCGCCGCATACTGTTCGGGCACGTGGTATGGGTGGTGTGAAGATGCTGTGAAGACGGTGGTGATGAAGGGCTCCTTGAGCTCGGTCATCTTCATGGCATAGTACTGCAGGAACGGCTCATCCCAGATGGCCCACATGCCGTCGAAGTCCTTGTCGCCACCGAAACGGCTGTCTTCGTTGTACTCCGTACGACCGTAGTAGTGGTCATAGCCTGTGGTCTTGGCGAAAGCCTGAAAGCCCATGCTGCCGTTCTCTGCCCCGTGGAAGAATGCGCTCTCGTAGCCGCAGTGTCCCAGCTCTCCTGCCAGTCCGCTGATGTCGTTGAGCGAGGCGGGGGTGAGGAAGAACGGTTCTATGAAGTGGGGTATGGATGACAGGATGCTCGGCATTCCGTCAATGCTCTTGCGACCGTTGGCAAAGGTGTAATCGTAGGTGAGCGACTGAGTCAGCAGGCTGTCAATGAAAGGCGCATAGCCTTTGTAGCCTTCTTCCAGAAATCCTTCGTTATACTTTCCGATGTACTCCCTTCCGAAACTCTCCACAATGAGCACTACGACGTTCTTCTGTCGCGCTACCTTCGGTTTGTCAGCGGGCAGTGAGGCAGTGAGGCTGTCGGCAACGGGGATATGGATGGGGGAATAGATGGCATTCAGCTCTGCGGCACTGTAATATCCCGGGTCGGCAAACACATTCTTTCCGATGGTGCGCAGCAGGGAGAATGGGGTGTTGAGCACTATCGCCGCTTCTGTCGGACGGTTGACGTATTGGTTTGCGTTACTGATAGTCACAGGACGTACTGCGGTGGTAAATCCTCCGCGCATTCCGGCAATGCAGAGAGGTATGAAGAGGAGCAGGCATAGTGCCTTTGCTGCTACCGTAGCCCACTGGCGGCGCTTCGTTCCCCCCCCTTGCTGACTGCTGTGAGCAGGGGTGGGGGAGGGAGTCATGTAAAGTTTATACATGAACAGCAGTAGCAGGATTCCGATGATAAAGACGTACCAATGCCTGAAACATTCAGCAGCGATGATGCCAAAGAGATTTCCTTCGTTGGCAAATTCTCCCATCACGCTCATCGTTGTGCGTCGTCCGGTATAAGGGTAATAGACGGCATCAGCGAGATTGACGATGATAGCCAAGCCGTTGATTGTCAGAAATATCCACTTTGCTACTTTCTGGTATAGCGGCCTTTCGGCAAAGCGAAACGGCAGCAGCATGAGAAGTGCGTAAAGGGCGTTGGTGTAGAGGATGGCAGAAGTGTCGAAGATAAATGACCCCTGCACCAAGGATTGCAAGGAGAGGGCGTTGAACCCCTCGCTGACGGAACTCCAGTTGAGCCACACATACGCTATGCGGCACAATGCATAAATAATATAGGCCAGGAGGAGGTTCCAAACGAAAGCTACCACACTGGCCAGCGGCATTTTTTTGAGATGGGAAATCATTTCAAACAGAAAATCATTGTACACCCACAGGGAATCGAACCCTGATCTGGGGAACCGGAATCCCCTATTCTAATCCGTTGAACTACAGGTGCAGTAAGTCGCGCCTTGCATGGGCAAGGGAAATTATCGCATTCGGACTGCAAAGGTACGACTAACTTTTGGATTACGCAAGAGGTGGGCTGCGAAAAGTGTTTAATTTCTCGTCAGAAGTCCTAAAAAATGTATATTGTTTCACGGAAATTTGAGTGTTTCACACTTTTTTTGTACCTTTGCACCAATAATGTGGAGGGCAGTAATGCTCGCACACGGGTAAGAAAATAAGGAGACTATCAAAGATATGGAAAAGAAGTTAGGTAAAATCATAGCGCTGGTAAACCAGAAGGGTGGCGTAGGCAAGACGACTACGACAATCAATCTGGCTGCCTCGCTTGCTACGCTTGACAAAGCTGTATTGGTCATAGATGCTGACCCTCAGGCAAACGCCTCAAGTGGATTGGGCGTTGATTTGCAGGAGGTTGATTGCTCCATCTATGAGTGTATCATCAATCATGCTGACGTGCACGATGCAATCTATACGACGGACATCAATGGTCTTGACATCATTCCGAGTCACATTGACCTGGTGGGTGCTGAGATTGAGATGCTGAATATCCCCGACCGTGAGAAGGTGTTGAGGGATATCCTCGCACCAATCCGTGAGGATTATGACTACATACTGATAGACTGTTCGCCTTCGCTGGGCCTGATTACGGTGAATGCGCTGACGGCTGCTGACTCGGTGATTATTCCTGTGCAGTGCGAATACTTTGCGCTGGAGGGTATAGGCAAGCTGCTGAGCACGATAAAAATCATCAAGAGCAAGCTGAATCCCCAGCTTGAGATAGAGGGATTCCTGCTGACTATGTATGACAACCGCCTGAAGTTGGCTAATCAGATATACGATGAAGTGAAGAGACACTTCCAGGAATTGGTGTTCAAGACGGTGATACAGCGTAATGTGAAGCTGTCTGAGAGTCCCAGTCACGGCCTTCCGGTGATACTGTATGACCGTGATGCCGCAGGTACGAAGAACTATCTTGCGCTGGCAAAGGAACTCGTGTCGCACAAGAATTAATCTCCCCGCCTTCACATGGGGTAGGCTTATTAAAACATTTGAATTATGGCAGTTCATAAGAAATATGCTTCGACAAACCGTGGTAACGTCTTGGGACGTGGCCTCGATGCGTTGATAAAGACTGATGACGTGCGTCCGCAAGGCTCCTCGACCATCAACGAGGTGTCGATAGACCTCATAGATGCTAACCCTAACCAGCCTCGAAGAGAGTTTGACGAGCAGGCCCTGCAGGAACTCGCTACCAGCATCCGTGAGATAGGCATTATCCAGCCTATCACTCTGCGGCAGACAGAGACAGGCCGCTTCCAGATTATCGCCGGTGAGCGCCGTTGGCGTGCTTCGCAGCTGGCAGGCCTGAAGGCTATTCCTGCATATATCCGCACCATAAGTGACGAAAGCGTGATGGAGATGGCGCTGGTGGAGAATATCCAGCGTGAGGACCTTAACGCAATAGAGATAGCGTTGGCTTACCAGCATCTGTTGGATAACGACGGTATGACGCAGGAAAAGGTATCAGAACGTGTGGGCAAGAGCCGCGCAGCTATTGCCAATTATCTGCGCCTTCTGCGCCTTCCTGCACAGATACAGCTGGCCCTGCAGAAGAAAGAGATAGACATGGGACACGCTCGTGCACTGCTTTCGCTTGACTCTCCGTCTATGCAGATTAAGCTCTTCAGGGAGATAATGAAGAACGGCTACTCTGTCAGGAAGGTGGAGGAACTGGTGCAGCGCCTTAACGGCGGTGAGGACGTGCAGACAGCGACTCGCGCCATAAGGAGCGATGTGGAATTGCCCAGTCACATAGAGGAAATGAAGCAGCGTATTGAGGACCTGATGCAGATACCTGTTAAGCTGACTTATTCTGGAACCGGTAAGGGTAAGCTGACAATCCCATTCAAAACAGAGGAGGAACTGCGCCTTATCATGGAGAAAATCAGATAAATGAGGCAATTGTTCCTGATATTATCCATTCTTTTAAGCATCTGCACAATGGCGCAGGATGAGGTTGTCGTGCCATCACCGCAGGTGGTGGAGCTCAACGATAGCGTCATCGCTGAGACTGATACCGTCAGCATGGAGCAGATAGGTAAAATCGTGAAGAAAGCCAAGAAGGCAAAGCGTGACTGGAGTACGTGGAGGCCAGATCCAAAGCGTGCCATGTGGCTGGCCATCATGCTTCCTGGTGCAGGGCAGATATACAACAGAAAATACTGGAAGCTGCCAATCGTGTATGGAGGCTTTCTTGGCTGCATATACGCTATGAGATGGAACAACCAGATGTATCTGGACTATTCGCAGGCCTATCTTGACATAATGGATAAAGACCCCAAGACGGCGAGCTATTCGAAATTTCTGCATTTGGGTAACGCCATCAACTCGACGAATATAGAGCGATATAAGACGATATTCAAATCGAGAAAGGATAAATACCGCCGTTGGCGTGACTTATCGTTCATTGCCATGATGGCTGTGTATGCACTCTCTATCGTGGATGCCTATGTGGATGCGTCGTTGTCACAGTTTGATATCTCCGATGACCTGAGTCTCAGGGTAGCTCCGGCGGTTGTGAACGGCAATACAAAACTGGACAAAGGGCAGCATAATCAGGCAATCGGAATGCACGCCTCACTGACCTTTTAGGTTGAGCCCCGATGTTCAGACAAAACCCCAAAAAACATGATGAAACAAGAAAATATAAAATACTATATCATTGCACTGTTGTTCCTCATAGGAGCAACCCCTTCGTGCGTTCAATATGTAATGGCTTCTAATGTTCTGTCAGTTGCGCCTACGGGCAAAACTGTGACAGCTAATAACGCTTCAGCGGAGAAGGACGAAGACGCTTCTGAGGAGGAAGATGAAGACGTTGATGAACAGGATGAAGAAGATCTGGATGACGAGGAGGACCCTGATGCAGAAGACGATGAAGAAGATATAGATGAGGAAGACGATGAAGACGAGGAGGAAGAGAACGATTCTATCCCCTTGGGCATTGATGATGCATCGGAAATCCTCGTCAAGGGCAGCAACGGTCGCGAGGAAGTGATAGAGATTCCAGAGGCGATGATTGTCGATGATGAGCAGGGCGACGATTACGTCACACGCACATACCTTTCGGGTGACAGTACTGCGGTAAGTCCCGCTGACAGCACAGACAGCACAATGCTCGCAACTGAGGTGTATATAGACCGTCTGCGCCGAATGCCCACAGCTATAGAAATGCCGTGGAACGAGGTGGTGCAGAAGTTTATAGACCGTTACAGTGGCCGTCTGCGTCGTACGGTCAGCGTGATGCTGGGTAAGTCAAACTTCTATATGCCGGCCTTTGAGGAGGCTTTGGAGGTCTATGGCCTGCCGTTGGAGCTGAAGTATCTGCCTGTCATAGAGTCTGCCCTGAACCCAAATGCCGTGAGCAGCGTCGGAGCGGGAGGACTGTGGCAGTTCATGGTTTCCACGGGAAAGCGTTACGGTCTGAAAGTCAATACTATGATTGATGAGCGACGTGACCTGGTGAAGTCTTCGTTGGCAGCAGCACACTATCTGAGTGACCTGTACGGGATGTTCGGAGACTGGAACCTCGTCATAGCGGCATACAACTGCGGTCCCGGTAATATCACAAAGGCTATTCAGCGCTCTGGCGGCGTGAGGGATTATTGGCAGATATATCCTTATTTGCCTGCAGAGACACGTGGTTACGTGCCAGCCTTCATTGCTGCCAACTACATTATGACCTATTACTGTGAGCATGATATAGTTCCGATGGAGACAACGCTTCCGGAGGCTACGGATACGATTATGCTGTTCCGTAACGTGCATCTGGAGCAGGTGTCAAAAGTGCTGGGCATAGACATTGAAAAGCTGCGTATGCTGAATCCGCAGTATCGTCGCGACATAGTGACAGGATACAGCGAACCTACAGACCTGCGTCTGCCTAAGGAATATATCTCCAAGTACATAGAAATGGAGGACTCCATTGTAGCATACAACGTGGATGAGCTGATGAAGCGTGATATGGTGGAGGTCAACAATGCGCCAGTATATAAGACCAAGCGTGTCACGTATAAGTCTAAACGTAACCGTGCGTTGAAGTCTAAACGCAAGGCACGTCGTTCCAAGGTGAGCCGCTCTTCGAGGGTGTCCAAGAAACGCTCCTCTGCCTCACGGCGCAGCAAGAAGGTATCGTCAAAGAGAAAGAGCTCAAAGAAGAAGAGCACGAAACGCAGATCCAGAAGAAGGCGTCGCTAACGAGACACCCCTGGACGAGCCTACTGGAGAGGCTTGATAATTAACCTAACGCCAATAACCTAAACAAGAATATGGACGAAAGAAAGATGATAGACGAGGCATTTGCTGAATTACTGAAGCATTACCTCAGTTCCAATCATCGCAAGAAGGTGGATGTGATACAGAAAGCATTCAACTTCGCCATGCGAGCACACGAAAACCATCATCGCGAGTCTGGTGAGCACTTTATGGTGCATCCCATCAACGTCGCTATGATTGTGTCAAAGGAAATGGGGCTCGGTAGCACGAGTATCTGTGCCGCCCTGCTCCATGATGTCCTTGACGGGACGGATTACACCATTGATGACATAAGCAATATCTTCGGACCTAAGATAGCACAAATTGTTGACGGCCTGACCAAAATCGCAGGTGGAATCTTCGGAGATAAGGCGTCAGAACAAGCAGAGAACTTTAAGAAACTCCTCCTCACGATGAGTGAGGATATACGCGTCATATTGATAAAGATATGTGACCGTCTGGACAATATGCGCCATTTGGACCGTCAGGATAAAGAGAAACAAAATAAGATAGCAGGCGAGACGCTGTATCTGTACGCACCTTTGGCCAACCGGCTTGGGCTAAATGCCATCAAGACGGAGTTGGAAGACCTGTCCTTCAAACACGAACATCCGCAGGAGTTTGCCGAGATAGAGCAGAACCTGTCATACACAAAAGACAGTCTGGACGAACTCTTCGAAAGCTTTACGGCTCCTATCAAGGTGGCGTTAGACAAGATGGGAATCCGCTATACCATCAAGGCACGTGTCAAGACACCGTATTCCATCTGGAACAAGATGCAGAAGAAGCACGTTTCCTTTGATGAGATATACGATATCCTTGCCGTACGTATTGTCTTCTTGCCTGACTCACCCGATGAGGAAGTCAATGAGTGTTTCAATATATATGTCGCCCTCTGCAAACTCTACAAGTCTCATCCAGACCGCTTGCGTGACTGGCTGTCTCAACCGAAGGCAAATGGGTATCAGGCTTTGCATGTCACGCTGATGAGCGCTCAAGGGCAATGGATAGAGGTGCAGATACGCTCAAAGCGAATGGATGACATCGCAGAGCAGGGATTTGCCGCACATTGGAAATACAAGTCCGACGAAGACCCCCAGAAGACAGGGCGGGTAGTGGAGGATGAGCTGAATGGATGGCTGCAGACAATCAAGGAAATCCTTGATGACCCGCAGCCTGATGCAATGGACTTCCTCGATGCCATAAAGCTTAATCTCTTCGCGTCGGAGATATTTGTTTTCTCACCCAAGGGCGAGATTATCACCATGCCTACGGGATGCACTGCCCTTGATTACGCATTCCAAATCCATACGTTCCTCGGTACGCATTGCATAGGGGCAAAGGTGAACCATAAGCTTGTCCCCCTGTCACACGTACTGAAAGGTGGCGACCAGGTTGAGATAATCACCTCCGCTTCACAGCACGTCAAGCCGGAGTGGATAAACTATGTCACAACGGCAAAGGCCCGCAACAAGATACAGTCGCTCTTGAGGAAACAGGAGCGCGCATCGATAAAGGAAGGAGAAGAGAAACTCGAAGCCTGGCTCAAGCAGAATAGTCTCAATATGACCACTTCTGCTATAGACAGATTAGCCGAAGCCCACAATGAGAAGAACCATAACAAAATCCTTCTCGACATCGCCAGCGGCAACATCACACTGGGTGAGAGCGATCTTGAGGCTGTACTCTACGGTTCAAAGGCCGGCAAGAAGAAAAGCATGTCACAGGGCTGGCGGCGCTACATTCCGTTCATTAAGCCAAAGGTAAAGGAAATCCTGCGTAATAAGTATATCACCATCGGAAAAGACTTTGACAGGACGCAGACAATCTTTATCACCGAAGACAACATTCAGCACTATATCTTCCCAGACTGCTGTCAGCCAATACCCGGTGACCCCATACTGGCATACATCAACAAGAAAAACCAGATAGAGATACACCGTCGCTCCTGCAAAGAGGCCAATAGACTGCAGTCCTCCTTCGGGTCCAACATCCTGTCGGCTGAATGGAATATGCGCGGCGATATGGTATTCAACGCTACCATAACCGCCCGGGGCATAGACCGCAAAGGTATGCTAAAGGATGTCACAACTCTCCTGGCAGATATCTTTGATATTGACATCCACAGACTCTCCACAATATCAGATGACGGCATCTTCAATAGCGAGATAGAGTTTAAGGTGAAGAACAATAAGCTCCTTGAAATCGTTGCCGACAAGCTCCTGCAGATAGATGGTATGCAGTCCGTTCACAGAATATAAACATAACGAAACTAACCAGAATATGAACAACAAACTTATCAAATCCTTTATGCGCCGCAATAGCATTGCAGCCATAACCCTTATCTCCGCCCTGCTCAGCCCCGTAGCAGTTCATGCCGCTTCCAGTCAAAAGAGCTGGGACAATCCCGACACCATCGTAGTCTCTCGTGACGGCACAGGAGACTTCCGTAACATCGATGAAGCCATCGACGTCTGCCGGGCGTTCATGGATTATCACAAGGTGATATACGTAAAGAAAGGTGTGTATAAAGAGAAGCTCATCATCCCTTCCTTCCTCATCAATATCGAGATTTGCGGTGAGGACCGTGACAATACCATCATCACGTATGATGACCACGCCAACATCAAAAACTTCGACCTGCCAAACAAGCACACTCTCGGCACTTTCCGTACATATACGCTTAAGATTGAGGGCAACGACATAGTGCTCAAGAATATCACGATAGAGAACAATGCTGCACGCCTGGGACAGGCAGTGGCGCTCCATACCGAGGGAGACAGGCTGACATTCATCAACTGCCGCTTCTTGGGAAATCAGGATACGGTCTATACAGGCATTGCCAACACGCGCCTTTACTTCAAAGACTGCTATATAGAGGGAACCACGGACTTCATCTTCGGCCCGTCAATAGCATGGTTTGAGGCGTGCACCATCAAGAACAAGAGCAACTCCTACGTCACCGCAGCCTCTACTCCCGACGGACAGAAATACGGTTACGTCTTCAATAACTGCCGCATCATCTGCGACGAAGGCGTGGACAAGTGCTACTTAGGCCGTCCGTGGAGACCATACGCATACACTCTCTTTATGAACTGTGAACTCGGCAAGCACATCCGTCCAGAGGGATGGCACAACTGGGGCAAAACATCCAACGAGCAGACAGCACGCTACCTCGAATACAACAACCGTGGTGAAGGTGCTGCCACAGCAGGCAGAGTAGGGTGGAGCAAGCAGCTCACAAAGAAAGAAGCGGCCAAGATAACCCCTGCCGAGGTCTTCAACATCAACACTACATGGCAACCTTAACCGCAAATACGCAAAACAATACCTGACTTCATCAGGTAAAAGTCCTGTTATTATTATCCCTGCTTACCGTTTCATTATCATGGGATAGAGAAAGGTAGGCAGGGATAATTATTATTGCAAATATATTTTACTCCTTCTCTATAGGTATGCTGAGGAAGCGCACGGTGTTGTCATTGCATACATAATCGTCTGATGTTACCAGGAATGACAGCGACATCTCGTTGGCATTGCTCCTCACGTCGGTAACGCGAGCTACAAGATTAAGTTTGCCTCCTGCTGGCACGGTAGTTTCTATAGAACTGCGCCAATCTTCGCCGTCTAAACTGAGAAAGCGGGTACCGCGTCCTGTAGTGTAATTATTTCCCATATCATCGTATGCCACATAGCCTGCACGGTCTGACTCTTCGTTGAAGCGCAGCACCTTCAGTGTCTGGCCCGTATTGTTGGTTACGGTGAATGCTATGTCCACGTTGCCATCGTCGTAAGTGCAAGATGTCACCTGATATGCCAGCTTTGAGTCGTTGGTCTGCACGCCGTGTTCTTTCACGCGATTGTCAGTAGTTGCGATGTTAGTCCTTATAAATGTGTTGTTGCCCAGCTGTATGCTCTCTAAACCTACACCAATCTGAAGGGAAACGGCTGTTGCCCTGTCTGCGGGGTCATAGTCATAGACTTTCAGGTGTCCGCTCATGCTGCCCTCGCTTATCAGGTTGAAGGAAACATTTCCATAGAATGGGTCTTCGTTCATGGCTATGCCTGTTGAATTGGAAATGTCAGAGCCCCATACCAGAGTCCGGTAGTTCTTGCCGGTGTTGTCAGTCACAGTTTGATTCTCCAAAGTGACTTTAAGGTTGTAATCCTTTTTGTTTGTCACGGTGAAATCAACCATCAGAACTCCGCCCACACGCTCGCAGCGAGTTATCTGAAATTCCACGAAGTCGGCATAGGATGGAAGTTTGTCGTCATCTTTCTTGTCGCAGGAGGTTAAGGTTGAACAAAGCGTAATAAAAGCCAGGCATATAGCCCAGGCATTTTTCAGAACATTTCTTTTCATTTTTCTTTTCTTTATAGGTTAATAATAATATATGAGGTATGCGATGAATGTGTTTACGTACAGTATGTTTTTTTGACTTGTCACTACGCAGCGACAAAGGTACATATATCCCTGCAGACGTACAATAGCGGAAAACCGCCATTTTTTCTTCGCCAGATAGGAGGCGACATGTCTCACGTCGCAATAATCATCATTGCCACGTAGGAGGCGACGTGTCTCACGTCGCAATAATGAAAAAACAATCTTTGCTTGTATATCTCGTGACTTAATTGTACCTTTGCAGCAGAATATAGGAGACGACGTGTCTCACGTCGCAATAATCTATCTGAACATGAAATCAGCCATCCTCTTACGTCATACTCTGCTTTTTTTGCTGCTATGGCTGTGCGCCTCGCCAGTCGTAGCCGACGAGACAGCCGAGCTGTGGCAGAGGGTGCAGCATGCCAGAGAGTGCTATGTCAAAGGCTATGCTGACTCGGCAATGTTTCAAGCCAGGGAACTGCTGCCAAAGATTATGGCCAACGGGAGCAAGATTATGCTGGCCATGGACTATATAATCATAGGTGCGGTGTATAGTGAACGTGATGACATGCAGTCGGCTCTGAAGGAGTATGGAAAGGTTGCAAGGATTGCTGAAGCCTACGATTTCCTTAAGCAGGCGCGCAATCCAAAGCTCAGTTTCCTATATCAGACGATGATTCCTATCTATGCGCAGCTGACCGTGCTCTGCGAGGATCTCGGGCAATATGAGCAAAGTCTTACATACGCTCGCACCGGCACACAATGGCTGGAGCAGAATGGTGACCCAAAGCAGTATGGCTTGGCAGCATATGTCTTCACCGAGGCGCTTGGCAATAATGAATACGGAAAAGAGGGTAGGGCAAACGATGCGGGTAACGAGGAAATGACGGCCCTGAAGCAGGAGGTGCCAGTCCCGCCTGTTGCGGTGAGGAGTAGTGCCAATGATAGTGCCACTGCCGTCGGCAATGCGGACAGTCGCGTGGGCACGGGCGCGCGTACCATAGTAAAATATGTTCACCTGCCCAACGACCGTAGAGAGTGGGCCGTTACGGTACTGGTTATAGTGATTGTCTCGTTCCTGTGCTATGTACTGTGGCAGAGGCGCATGCGCAGGAAGATGGAAAGAGAAACGGAGAAGCAGATGGACGAGCGGTATATAGAGGGGCAGGAGGATGAGCGTACCCGCCTGGCTCGCGAACTGCATGACGGTATCAGTAACCAGCTGCTTGCCGTGGAGATGAAACTAAACGAGGACGGCACCTCGCCGCAGACGCTGCAGTTGCTGGGCGAAAGCCGTGAGATGGTGAGACGCGTGTCGCATCATCTCATGCCGCCGGAATTTGAACATATTACGATAGAAAAGGCTCTTGCCAGCTATGCCACTCAGCTCAGCGAGCTCAGCCAGTGTGAGATTTGCTTTGCGGCTACTCCTGCGGATGCTGACTGGACAACCATAGAACCACGTGTCGCGTTGGAGGTCTATCGTATTGTGCAGGAGGCTGTCGCCAATGCCATGAAGCACGGCAAAGCCTCACTCGTAAGCATCGGGATTCATTCCGCATCTGCCAATAGCTTTACTGTTACCATAAGCGACAACGGAGAAAATAACGAAATAGGAGGCGACGTGTCTCACGTCGCAACAACCTGCGGAAAGCAGGGCGCCAAGAATCCAACATCAACGAAGGAGACTTCTGGCATCGGTCACCGCACGATGAATCAGCGTGCCGCACTGATAGGCGGCAGGATAGAGGTGTTCAGACATCCTTACGGAACGACGCTCAGACTGTCGGTAGGGCATTAACCCCCAATAGGACGTCGGAATATACGTTTAAGTCCGATAAGAAACGCCTGTATCCGACGATAAGGGTACAAACGGTGGACTGTTCCGAGGAAAGGCAACTTACTTTATTCTAAGGTATTTTCGTCGAACTTATTAAATATATAATAGAACAAACCTTCACCACCCATAAGGGCAGTGAAGGTTTGTTCTAATCAATGGTCAATGGTCAATGGTCAATGCTCAATGCTCAATGGTCAATGGTCAATGGTCAATCCTCAATGCTCACCCACACCATTTCCTGTCTGTCCTCGCAGTCCTGTATCTCTTCCGTGAGGGCAATGACGTGCTGCTTTGAGCGGCTTACGAACCCCTTGCTGGTGTTCTCGCCCAGCAGTATGCAGCCTCGCGTGTCGTCAACCGTGTTGCCCTCGTGGATGAAGATTCCCCAGAAGCCTGGCACGTCAATCAGCTGTGGCCGCATCTTCTTCTTCTTCAGCATCCAGTGCACGTGGCAGACATACGTCCCTGTGGGAATTGCGGTCTCCCCGGCACCTTTGTCTCTTGAATCGACATGCTGCTCATGCTGCTCTTGAATCCACGATCCTGGGGCTCCAGAGTGTTGCAGCGAAAAACTCCGTTCACTAACAGCTCACCAACGGTATAGCCTTCCTTTTTCCAACGTCTTCTGATTTCGATTTTCATTCCTTGTCCTCCTTTTCTTTATTAGTTAGTTTTCTATAGGTATTCTTTGAAATTTCTTCGATTAGAATTGCTTTCTTGAGTCTATTGATGAAATTACATATAGACATATTTGATTGTCCTGCCTTCCTCTCTTTCACCATGTCCCTTGTAAACACCTCAGGCAGTTCGTCAAACAGAACCTTGTTTTTCGTCATCTTATAACTACCCTCAAAGCTTATCTGTGCTGGTTTGTTCTCATAGTAGTGCTTGAACACAGCTACTTGGCTTTCCAGACAGTAATCTGCCATCAGCAGTCCAAAATCTATAGCATCCTTCTTTATTATCAGTTGTCCGCTCTTGCTATGGTAATTCCACAGTATAGCACATATCAAGGCACATACTGCTCCTATGATGGCAGAGCGTTTTCTTAAGTCGTCCCTCACATCATCGTTAGTTTCAGCACAATCGTCGGCTATGACATTACACCAATCCTCAAAAGCCTTGCAGAACCTCTCGTCATCTATAATACCCTTCGCATTCTTACACAGATCCACGGCTTTCAACATTTGCGCCTTCGTCTGCTCTGTTTCTTCCTTGAACTTTGGCATGTGAGCAAATCTCTCATCTGGCGTAAAGCTAAGCAGCAAGCGTGATGCCGTACCGTTCTCAAAGTTCTCTCCGTTGATGAGTTTTGAGAACACATCAAGCGTACACTCCGCCACGAGGTCGAGAGACAGATTCACAAGTCCTGCCTGCGCCGTATCGCTGGCTGTGTCCTTACCCCATTCACCATTGTCAAAGGCCAGTCGCCACGCCTCCATCATCTTGCCGTTCCTCATGGCTTGCTTCACGCTGCTTGCCTCTTCGGTGAACATAAAGTTCTTTTGTGGCAGGATATGTCCATCTACGCAGTTGCCTTGTTCCTCAGCAATTTTCTGCATCCTCAGCAATGCCGCGTCAGTTGTATCGACATTCAGCTTCTTTATGAAGTCTTTTGTCTCCTTGCCTCGCTCCGAGTCTTTGCGGTTTTTGTTCTGTTCACGTGTCTCATCATCTTTTTTACGTGCCAGTTTGTCAGCCTCCTTCATGGGCTGCATAAGGATGTTCAGCTTTGATGTCACGCTGCTCTTGCCTGATGCGAACTTTCCAAGAATGAACGAAAAGAGGTTAGGCCTACGCAGCCTGCCGTCACTATATCTATACATAACTTTGTCTGCATAAGAACAGAGAACAGGCAGCACTCCTACTATTATCGGCATGTGATATCTTCGGTCTGTGCCTACCAGACAAGCCCTTAGCGGTGCAGGAAGCTTAGGCATACGTTCCAGATACTGCTCATTGAACATATACATCTCTGCCTTGAAGCCCTCTTCGCCCTGTTCTCCACCACCAGCCTTCAGTTTGCGAACAACCTTATTGAGAATGAATGGTATCTTCCTGTCTGCCTTCAGAGCACTTGCGATGGTGCTATCGACTTCTCCCTCTGTCAGTCCCCATCGTGGCACTATCGCGGAGAGCTGTGCGAAGTTATAGTCCGTGATATTTCTCAGCTCACGGCACAGGTCATAGAGCGTATTGTTTCTGTCACCCTCACATGGTGCGTCAAAGTTGGTATATCCAGGCTT
>DEKQ01000167.1 GCA_002353975.1 Prevotellaceae bacterium UBA2718 | reverse complement strand
AGTCAACGCTTACTTATGTAGTTGCTCCCTCCAGATGCCACTCCGTCCCTTTTATATATATGGAGACGGTATGGCGCGAGTTTGCAGGTGCAAAGTTACAACTTTTATTTGTAAACTCAACTCTTTTTCTCAAAAAATTACGGGAAATCTATTCTTCCAGTAAAAGAGAGAGGTATCTGTGTCAATACCTTTCTTTTAGGCATAATTACAGCTTTTAGCCATGTTTTTGGAGGCTTGTTTGCCTGAGTGTAAATTTTAAAAAATAGATGTCGTATAAAGAAAAACCTGCAAAAAAGATCTGAATTATTTGGAAGATAAAAGAAAAATGTCTATCTTTGCAGCGTCAGAATGTCGTCAGAGGGCGCGAACGATTTGCTTTCAGAGCAAAATTCAAGCTGGACCTTTCTGACCATCATGTGGGGACATAGCCTTCCAAGGGGTTATGTCCTCAGTTTTTCTACTACATCACTAATGAGTTGTTTTATGGTATCTTTGTCTGGTGCGGTAAAAAAGTCAGATTTGACAACGACTGCCTTGCTATTGTGAACCACATAACACTCATCAAGTGTTCCCTGACTGAAATCCTCATGGCGACCGAGGAGTCCCGATACAATCTTTTTAGTCTTCAAAATACTCTCAGACATGTGCATGTCAAAGTCTAAAACTACCACCTTGCAGCCTTGTTGCTTAGCCTTACGGAATGCTGACTTGATGCCGTTTTCGCTCTCAACGCCCTTACGGTCTCCCAATTTTCCGTTGATGGTGTATTCGGGATTCTTGTGGCCAATTGTAAACAGGTGTTCGTTGATAAAGATGAACATGTCATCAAAACTGCTGAGCAGCACCCTCGCTACACGGATATTGTCGTCCAGTTCAGTCTGGTCAGCCCGAACGCTTATCAGTAACCGTTCAGCAAATATCTCGTCTTGGATAAACTCCTTGTTCTCTTTCATAATTGCAAAATTACAAATAAATTTGTAAAGAAAATCACTTTGTTCAATTTTATGTTAAAAAAGTGACAAAAGTGATTTTCGGACCTTCAAAATTTGCGCGTATTTCGGAGCGCGAGAGTCCGTGGGCGCAAATAACGCACGAGAGAGCACGAAAGTGTAAAGTGTTGAGTGTCAAGTGTTTGGTGTGATTTGTGCCGAAAATCAGCCACAAAACCAGAAAAATAGACTATAAAAACAGGGGTAAAAGACCTACTATTACCCCATGACGGAGTAACTTTTGCAACGTAATAGACCTGCTATCACGATGTAATAGACCTACTATTACCTCCCAAATTGAGAATGGAGAGTTCTTGCTGGGGCAAGCGTCCCGTTGGGCCGAGCGGAGAATTGAGAGTTTCGCGGATCCGAATGTCAATTTCCGCACCTTTTTCCCCTCCAGATTTCATTTTTTCATAGGGAGTTCTGAAAATCACTTTTGCTCATTTTTTTGTTAAAAAATGGACGATTTGTAAAATCGGGGTGTGCAATATGATGTACCTACTTTTATGCATAATACGAGCACTGAGGACGCCCACGTCCCCGTGTGGATGCACGGAATATGTGCAAAGGTGAGCACACCATGCTGATTGCGATACGGCAGGGCATGAAAAAAGGCAGGCTCCACACTCGGAGTCTGCCTTTTGTCGTTATGATTTGCTTTGCTTGTTATTCCGTGATGTCGCTGTTCTCGTCTTGTGTTGATACCTTGGGGAACTCGGGTTCTATCTGGTTCAGCATCTTTATTGTGGCCTTGATGGCGGCCTCTGTCTGGTCGGCATCCAGCGCGCGGGAGCGCAACAGGCGTCCGTCCTTCATTCTCCATGTTATCTGGGTCTGCACCAACGCATCGGTACGACCGCCTGGCGGTATGCTGACGGCATAGTTCTCAAGCATTGGGAATGTGCGTCCGAGCGTCACCTTATAGATGTGTCGCAGCGCCTTGACGAATGCATCATACTGTCCGTCGCCGCTGCTGTCGGCCTCAAAGCGCTTGCCGTCGATGTCAATCTTGACGCAGGCATGTGGTTTCAGACCGTAGGAGAGGGACACCATGTAGCCTTTCAGCCGCACGCGGTCTTCCGGAGCAGAGTGCTTGAGCACATCGGCAACGATGTAGGGCAGGTCATCCTGTGTGACGAGAGCCTTGCGGTCGCCCAGCTCGGTGATGCGCGCCGTAACCTTTTTCGTCTGCTCTGGCGTGAGGTCCAAGCCCAGTTCCTTGAGGTTCTTCTCTATGTTTGCCTTGCCGGAGTTCTTGCCCAGGGCATATTCGCGCTTGCGTCCGAAGCGCTCCGGTGCCAACGCATTGCAATAGAGGTTGTGCTTGTTGTCGCCGTCGGCGTGCACTCCTGCAACCTGTGTAAACACGTTCTCGCCCACGATGGGTTGGTTTGGCGCAATGGCGATGCCGCTGTAGCCCTCCACTATGCGTGATGCCTCGCCGAGCATCTCCTCCTCAATGGATGTCTCGATGCCCAGATGGTCGTGCAATACCGCCTGCACGCTGGCAAGAGGCGCATTGCCGCAACGCTCGCCGAGACCGTTGACAGTCACGTGAACTCCACGTGCACCATTGCGAACGGCAGCCAGCGTGTTGCCCACTGCGAGGTCATAGTCGTTGTGGGCGTGGAAGTCAAAGTGTACGTCGGGGTAGCGACTTGTCACATCCCTAAAGAATGCCGCTGTCTCTTTTGGTGTCAGTATGCCCAGGGTGTCGGGCAGCATGAAGCGCTTGATGCCTATGCCCTGAAGCGAGGAGAGCATGTGATAGACGTATTCTGGAGAGTCCTTCATGCCGTTGCTCCAGTCCTCAAGATAGATGTTGACGGTCAGGCCGTGCTCCTGAGCCAGCCTGACATTCTCCTTTATATCAGAGATATGCTCGTCGGGAGTCTTGGACAGCTGATGACGGCAGTGGTTCTCTGAGCCTTTTGTCAGCAGGTTGATAACCTTGCCGCCGCATTGCTCAATCCATTCTATTGACTTGCCTCCGTCAACAAAGCCCAATACTTCGATTTTCTCCGAAGCATCAGGTATGGGCGTCTCAGTAGATGTCTCAAGACTACGTGCATAGCGGCAAATCATGCTGACAGCATCCTTCTCGCCATCGGAGACACGCGCCGAGGCTACTTCGATACGATCCACATGGACATCGCGCAGCAACATGCGGGCAATGCCCAGCTTTTCGTGGGGCAGGAAGGATACGCCGTTGGTCTGTTCGCCATCACGTAGCGTGCAGTCCAGTATTTCGACATTCATCTTTGTCATGTACAATTTACCATTTCTTGCGCTCCGTAGGTGCTCAGGCGAGCAAAGCTCGGAGTCCAATGTACAATTACCATTTACCATGTACCATTTACCATTTCTTGCGCTCCGTAGGTGCTCAGGCGAGCAAAGCTCGGAGTCCAATGTACCATTTCCGTTTGAACATTTAGACCTTTGAGACCCAAACGCGCCAGCTAAATTGTACATTGTACATGGTAAATTGTACATTATGAACTATGCATTCTTCTCTTCCCAAGCGGTAATCTTGTCTTTGTTCTGAAGCAGGAAGTCGATGTCATCCAGTGCATTCATCAGACAGTACTTCTTGTAGGAGTTGATTTCAAACTTCTCGCTGTGGCCTGTAGCCTCGTTGGTGACGGTCTGGTTAGGCACGTCAACGGTTACGATGGTCTGCGGGTCGGCCTCGATGGAAGCAAACAACTCTGCCTGGAACTCCAGGCTCACGATGACGGGGAGCACAAAGCAGTTGAGCAGGTTGTTGCGGTGTATGTCAGCAAAAGAAGAGCTGATGACCACGCGCACGCCATATCCGGCGATGGCCCATGCGGCATGTTCGCGCGAAGAGCCGGAACCCCAGTTCTTGCCGCCTACGATAATCTCGTGCACTCCCTTGCGCGGAGCCTCAGAGAACTGTGGCTGGTTCATTACGAAGTCGGCAACGGGCTTATCGTTGGCATCATAACGCAGGTCGTGCATGAACGCCTCGCCGAAGAACTTCGGGTCGCGTGTGGTGAAAGCGAGATAGCGCGCCGGTATGATGAGGTCGGTATTACAGTTGTCTATCGCTATGGGCAGACAGGTGGATTTGATTATATTGAATTTCTCTTTAGCCATTTTGTTTTCTGTTTTTAAGTCATTTTATGTCCCTACGGAGAACCGCAGGCACGGTGGCGTTTTCCTGACGTTCGTGTGTAGAACCGCAGGGCACGGTGGCTGGTTAATGCATCGTGCGTGGGTCGGTGATGACGCCTGTGATGGCACTGGCGGCCACGGTGAGGGGTGATGCAAGCACGGTGCGCGCGCCAGGACCCTGACGACCTACGAAGTTACGGTTAGAGGTAGATATAGCCAACTTGCCTGCAGGCACCTTGTCCGGATTCATTGCCAGACATGCAGAGCATGATGGCAGGCGCAGCTCAAAACCTGCATCGGCGAGAATCTTGTCTATGCCCTCGTCGATAATCTGCTGCCTTACGAGCCAAGAGCCCGGTACGAGCCATGCAACCACGCTGTCGGCCTTCTTCTTACCCTTTACGATGGAGGCAAATGCGCGGAAGTCCTCAATGCGACCGTTGGTGCATGCTCCGAGGAACACATAATCTACCGGCTTGCCTTCCAGCTTCTCGCCCGGCTGGAACTGCATATAGTCCAGCTGGCTCTTCAGCTGTGCAGCCTCTGTCTGGCTGAGGTTGTCAAGGGTTGGCACGGTGCCGTCAACGGCGATGCCTGCACCGGGGTTAGTGCCGTAGGTGATGCGCGGCTGTATGTCCTCGGCGCGGTAGGTAACCTCCTTGTCGAAGACGGCGTCCTCGTCGCTCCTCAGCTGGCGCCACTCCTCAACGGCGCGGTCCCAATCCTCGCCCTTGGGCGCATACTCGCGGCCCTTCAGGTAGGCAAAGGTTACTTCGTCGGGAGCTATGATGCCCGCCCGGCTACCCATCTCGATACTGAGGTTGGAAAGCGTCAGGCGCCCCTCCATGGAGAGGCTGCGTATGGTGCTGCCCGCATACTCCACCACGTAGCCGGTGGCTCCGCTGGTAGTCATCTGCGCCATGATGTACAGGGCCACGTCCTTGGCCGTTACGCCCGGCTGCAGCTGGCCCTCTATGTTGATGCGCATGCTCTTGGGCTTGCTCTGCAGTATGCACTGGCTGGCCAGCACCTGAGCCACCTCGCTGGTGCCGATGCCCATTGCCAGGGCGCCTACTGCGCCGTGGGTGCTGCTGTGGGAGTCGCCGCAGACGATGGTCAT
>DEKQ01000040.1:2722-5343 GCA_002353975.1 Prevotellaceae bacterium UBA2718 | reverse complement strand
CAGCCTCCCCCTTGGGGGAGGGGACCGGAGCAGCCGGAGAATCCGGAAATTCCAGAAAACCCGGAACTGCCGGAAAAACCGGGACTGCCGCAACCCCCGGAGCCTCCGTCCTGATGGCAACGGTTAAGGGCGACGTGCACGATATAGGCAAGAACATCGTTGCCGTGGTGACGCAATGCAACGGCTTCCACGTGGAGGATCTGGGCGTGATGGTGGATACCGACACCATCGTGGATGCGGCACAGAAGCACAATATCGATGTCATCGGCCTCTCGGGACTCATCACACCCTCTTTGGACGAGATGATAAAGGTGTGCGAGGAGCTGCAGCGCAGGGGCATGACGACGCCTGTCATCGTGGGCGGGGCAACCACATCGGCGCTACACACGGCGCTGAAGATGGCTCCGGCATACCCCGATGGCGTGGTGATACACTCACATTCCGCTGCCGACAATCCCGCCATCATACGACGCCTCATGGCCGACGACCGCGAGGAGTACATCGCCGAGCAGAAGAACCAGCAGCGCATCGTGAGGGAGAACTACCTGCACGAGCAGGCAACAAAGACGGCGCCGCTGAGCCTTGAGGAGGCCCGGCAGCGCCGATACACCAAGAAAGCCACTGACGTGGCGATACCACGCGAGGCAGAGCCGATAGACCTGCACCTGACTGTCAGCGACATAGCAGACCGCATAGACTGGAGCTTCTTCTATCAGGCATGGGGCCTGAAGGGGGAGCAGCGCCACGGCGAGGAGGCAACGAAACTGCGCCGCGACGCGGAGGAGATGCTGAAACTGCTGGACAGCCGCATACCGCTGCTGGCACGGGCGCACATACTGCCTGCCACGAGCGACAAATACGACAACATCATCATCACCAAGGACGGCACGCAGTACCCCCTGCCCATGCCGCGCTCACGCCGCACGAGCCAGGAGAGCGGGGTGGGGGAGACGACACACTGTCTGGCCGACCACATCATGCGCGACGGCGTGGATTTCATCTGCCCCTTCATCGTCTGCGCCGGGCGCGGGCTGCGGGAGCTGCAGGACACCTTCAGGCAGGACGGCGACGAGTACAGGGCCATCATGGCAAAGCTGCTGTGCGACCGACTGGCCGAGGCACTGGCCGAGACGCTCGCCGACCACGTGATGAACCACTGCGGATGGGGCAAGAGCGTCATACGCTTCGCATTCGGATACGGTGCCTGTCCCGACCACAAGCTGAAGGTCCCCGTGCTCGAAATGCTCGGAGTGGGGGAGAAGGACGGCATCAGCCTCACCTCAAGCTACATGATAAACCCCGGCGAGAGCATCTGCGGACTGCTCTTTGCCAACACACCAAAGAAGTATTTTAACGTATGAAAGTAATTGACATAATAAACCAGGCTCAGGAGAGCGGCAAGCCACGCTTCTCGTTTGAGCTGCTGCCACCGCTGAAGGGCGACGGCCTGCACGGCGTGTTCGATGCCATTGACACGCTGATGCCCTTCAATCCCGCATTCATCAACGTCACCACCCACAGGGAGGAGATGAAGTACGTGGAGCGTCCCGACGGACTGATAGAGAAACACGTAGTGCGCCGCCGCCCGGGAACCACCGGAGTGTGTGCACGGATAAAGCAGAAGTACGGCATTGAGGTGGTGCCTCACGTCATCTGCGGCGGACAGACGAAGTATGACATCGAAGACCTGCTCATAGACCTTGACTTCCTGAGCATCAAGAACGTGCTGGCCCTCAGGGGCGATGCCATGCCCGGCTCTACGCGCTTCAAGCCTACAGAGGGCGGACATGCTCATGCCGATGCGCTGGTAAGGCAGATCAGGGACATGAACAACGGCATCTTCATCGACGGCGAGCCGAACACGTCACACTGCTCTGAGTTCTGCATCGGCGTGGCGGGCTACCCCGAGAAACACGCAGAATCGCCCAACTACCTCACCGACCTGGGCTACCTGAAGCAGAAGGTGGATGCCGGAGCAGAGTATATAGCGACGCAGATAAGCTATGATGCCGAAAAGATTATAGCCTTCCGCGACCGCTGTTCGGAGATAGGCATCAACGTGCCCATACTGCCGGGGCTGAAGCCGTTTGCCACAAAGGCACAGCTGAACGTGCTGCCACAGACCTTCAGCGTAGAGCTGCCACAGGCACTCGTGGACAAGGTGATGGCGTGCCGCGACAACGACGACGTGAAGAAGGTGGGCATAGAGTGGGCCATCAGGCAGGGCGAAGAACTGCTGAAGGCAGGCTTCCCGATGCTTCACTTCTACACCATGACACGCACCCAGCAGGTACAGGAGATACTGAAGGGGCTCAATATCACGTAGTAGCGACGCATCCTGACACCGAAAAACATGTTGACCTGAAAAAATAACCAAATGATAATAATATGGAATCACAAAATGCTATCTACGATGCACGCGCGCTCGGCAAGCCACGCATGATGATCCTCGGCGTGCAGCATCTCTTTGCCATGTTTGGCGCAACGGTACTCGTACCGCTCATCACCGGCCTCGACGTGTCGGTGACACTGCTCTTTGCCGGTATCGGAACGCTGCTGTTTCACTTCATTTCCAAGTGGAACATCCCTGCCTTCCTCGGTTCTTCCTTTGCCTTCCTGGG
>DEKQ01000040.1:2088-2608 GCA_002353975.1 Prevotellaceae bacterium UBA2718 | reverse complement strand
GCATGTGCCGGACTGATATACTTCATCATGGCAGCCCTCATCAAGTTCTTTGGCATAGAGAAGATTATGCGCTATTTCCCACCCGTGGTGACAGGTCCTATCGTCATCGCCATCGGCCTGATACTGTCAGGCTCGGCAATAGCCAACTGCCAGACCAACTGGCTGCTCGCCATCATAGCCATCGTGACGGTGATAACCGCATCGGTGTGGGGCAGGGGGATAGTGAAGATTGTGCCAATACTGCTTGGCGTCATCGTGTCATATTTCATCGCGGCACTGATGGGCGAGGTGGACTTCACACCTCTCCATGAGGCAGNNCTGGATAGGCTTCCCCATCAGCAAGGAGCGCACAATCCTCGCGGTATTCGAGGACGGCAACACGACGCTGATGCTGTCCACCATCATCGCCATCATGCCTATAGCCTTCGCCACCATCATGGAGCACATCGGCGATATGCTTGCCATAGGCTCTACGGTGGGCAAGGACTACCTCACCAATCCCGGCCTGCACCGCACCCTC
>DEKQ01000040.1:0-2044 GCA_002353975.1 Prevotellaceae bacterium UBA2718 | reverse complement strand
GCCAATACCACATACGGCGAGAACACCGGCGTGCTGAACCTTACGAAAGTCTTTGACCCCAAAGTGATACGCATAGCAGCCTGCCTGGCTATCGTCCTGGCTTTCTGCCCTAAGTTCGCGGGCCTCATACAGCTGATGCCTGCCGCTACCATCGGCGGCGTGAGCCTCATCCTCTATGGCATGATATCAGCCGTGGGCGTGCGAAACCTCATTGAGGAGAGCGTGGACCTGAAGAGCTCACGCAATGTCTTTGTCGTTGCACTCATCCTCGTGCTCGCAATAGGCGTGAAGTATGGTGCCAACGATGACATCGCGATAGGCCCTATCCACCTCTCTGCCCTTGCCGTCGCTGCCATCGTGGGCATAATACTCAACGCGGTAATGCCTGGCAAACTGGGCATGAAGGTCAAGTCGTTCCACGGAAAAGAAAAGGAAATTCACAATTCATAATTCATAAAATCACAGTATATCCATGAAGATAGTAAACCTTGGAGAGAAAGACTCCGTAATGAACCAATTCGTAGCCGAGCTGCGCGACGTTAACATACAGAAGGACCGTATGCGCTTCCGCAACAACGTAAAACGCATAGGCAACCTCATGGCGTATGAGATAAGCAAGTCACTGAGGTATCAGGAGGTGGAAGTGGAGACTCCACTCGCCACTGCAAAAATGAGAGTGCCCTACGACAACGTGGTGATAGGCACCGTCTTCAGAGCCGGACTGCCCTTCCATCAGGGCTTCCTCGACATCTTTGACAAAGCCGGCAACGCCTTCCTCTCTGCATATCGCTACTACACCGACCGCGAGTGCAACAATATCGACGTGCACATAGAGTACATAGCCACGCCCGACCTGACCCACAAGACGTTCATTCTCGTTGACCCCATGCTGGCAACGGGCGAGAGCCTCGTCCTGGCACACAACGCATTCATCACCAAGGGCGTGCCGAGAAGGATAGTACTGGCATCGGTGATAGCCACAGAGGAGGGCATAGCACACCTGAATGAGAGGTTTCCTGCCAATGACATCGTGCTCTACACCGCAGCCATCGACCCCATACTGAACGACCGCAAGTACATAGTGCCGGGTCTGGGAGATGCCGGCGACCTGATGTATGGCGACAAGATGTCGTAGAAATCCGATTTGGCTGTTTGCAAAAAAAGTAGTAACTTTGCACTCCATATTACAGAAATAAACAACAGAAAAAGATAACATGGCATTAAAATGTGGTATAGTAGGACTGCCTAACGTGGGCAAGTCAACATTGTTCAACTGTCTGTCGAGCGCAAAGGCGCAGGCGGCAAACTTCCCCTTCTGCACTATAGAACCTAACGTCGGCGTCATCACCGTGCCCGACGAGCGACTGACAAAGCTGGCCGAGCTGGTGCACCCGGGCAGGATAGTTCCCGCCACGTGCGAGATAGTGGACATCGCCGGACTGGTGAAGGGTGCGTCGAAGGGCGAGGGACTGGGAAACAAGTTCCTCGGCAACATCCGCGAGACCGACGCCATCATCCACGTGCTGCGCTGCTTTGAGGATGAGAACATCACCCACGTTGACGGCACCATCAACCCCATCCGCGACAAGGAGATAATAGACACGGAGCTGCAGCTGAAGGACCTGGAGACCATAGAGAGCCGCTATGCCAAGACGCAGAAGGTGGCATCCACGGGCAATAAGGACGCGAAGGTGGAGCTGGCAGTGCTGACAGCCTACAAGGAATGTCTGGAGCAGGGCAAGAACGCCCGCACGGTGGAGTTTGAATCGAAGGAGGAGCAGCAGGCCGCCAAGAACCTCTTCCTGCTCACGTCAAAGCCCGTGCTCTACGTATGCAACGTCAGCGAGGGCGATGCCAAGGACGGTAACGAATGGACAAAAAAAATCGACGCCATCGCAAAGGAGGAGGGCGCCGAGTCAATGGTTGTGGCAGCAAAGACGGAAGAGGATATCGCTGGATTTGACAGCTATGAGGACAAGCAGCTGTTCCTGGAGGAACTGGGGCTGGAGGAGAGCGGCGTGAACCGCCTCATCAAGAAGGCCTA
>DEKQ01000009.1:4489-7500 GCA_002353975.1 Prevotellaceae bacterium UBA2718 | reverse complement strand
TTAATTCTTTTTTTAATTGAATTTACTGAAAGAGAAACAGAGGGACAGGTTGACTTTTGCGTTGTGAAATTATGACTTTATTCCTCACATAGACGGGCTTTTCCCTATTTTGAAACCTTTCGTCAAGAGACGGAGGGTCCCATCTTTATCTCCTGACAACGGTCACGTCCTTGCAGAAGTCATATTGGATGGTGCCGTCGTGGTTGCGATGGCTGGAGGGCAGGAATTTGCAGATGACGCGGCGGATGTGGCGGCGGATATTGAATTTCTCCGGGGCATCGACACACTCACTCTCCACACTGAGCCGAAAGCGTCCTATGCCATCGAGGACTATCGTCTGACCTTCTGCCAGATGGTGCTTCATAGTGTCTTGCAATTCGGTGATGACATGTATTACGTCCGCCTCCTTCAGGGAACAGTTTCGCTGCACCTCTTGCATAAGGTCTGCCATCGTCACCTCTCCCCGGGCTATAGTCTTAGCATAGTACTTGCCATAGTTTGGGCTGCTCTTTATGTTGTTCTTCAGCAATTGTATCTTTATTGCCATGTTTTTTCTCTGAAAATTCTCTGAGGAAGTGTCATCTGTCATTCCTGCGCCGTTATTGTCTGTATTTCAGCGTGTTCCACGAGTGACACTTTATTTTGACCTGTCACTGACTGTCACGTTGTATCTTTGCTTGCTAAGGAGTTAAAGGGAGTTAGAAGGAGATAGAAGGAGATAGAGGGAGATAGAAGGAGATAGAGGGAGATAGAGGACAAATGTCTTAAACTGTCTGACAGCCAATAGTAATGTCTTCTCGGGCGGGAGCCTAAGTGCAGGCCTTGTCCAATCCGGCTTGGATTGGTGTGTCAAAGCAATGCTTTCTGGTTGTAATATCAATGCTTTTACCGACCAATCCGGCTTGGATTGTTGTTACGCTACTTTAGTGACAGGTGACACTTCATAGCGATATAATCCTGTAACAAGAGCCTCGGGATGTCTTTTTGTGTTCATATCCCATTGAGCGCAGAAACTTGCCTAACGCGGTGACTGCTCCATTCGTCACTTTCACCTCAGAGTATTTGTTTGCCAAAGTATTCATCACATCAGTGAGTGGCATAAATGGAGCATCCTTGGGTGTCTCGTTTACTGGCAGGAAGCATTGCGTGAGCATCGTGGGATAGTCACGCACCTTTCGGAATCTCTCATTGCTCTGCATGATGCGCGCGTTCTCCTTGTCGGTAAACCAGTACTGCTCTCCATTATCCAACTCATATTTCAGCTGGGAGTAGATCTGATTGTAGTTCAGTTTTCCGCTGTTGTCAATAGTCTCCGAATGAACGCACACGAAGCGTCGCGAACCCGTGGGGTCTGTCAGCGGATGGTCATTATTCGTGGTGGCTATAAACGAGGCGAAACGCTGGCGCTGCTCTATGGATTTGCCGTAGGGTGGACGTATCTTCACATCATGCTTTGAGAGCAGGTATTTCAGTATTGGGTGCTTAGCATCTGTTATGCTGTCAAACTCATCGATGTTTATCAGCGCCATTGACGACATGGAGTTATATATGTCCTTGTCGTTCTTCATCGGCAGATTGTCGTTGTAATACCTCTGCAACTCTTCGGGCAACAGCCGGCGGCAAAACGTCGTCTTGCCCGACCCCTGCGGGCCTATGAGTATCGGCACTATGGCGTTGCCGTGCTGTTTGTTCAAGCCAAGCCATTGCGCCACCATCGAGAGCATCCATTTGTGGAAACAGCCCACCCAATACTTATCATCGGTCACCCTCATAGCCAGCGGCGCTATCCTGTCTCTCCCATCCCATCTTGGCAGTTGGCTGATGTAGTCGCTCAGTGGGTAGTATGTAGGTATCAGCGAACTCTCCAAATAACGGTCCAAGTCCTTGTCCCACGAATCGACGCCAGCCTTCAGCGCATTGATGGTCATGGTCTTGCGCGTCTTATTGTCTAACTCACCATAGCTATACAGCCCACCGAACTGCCTGTATTCCGGTACACCAGTCATCACGTTGAGCCTCAGCTCATAGTGCTCCCTCATGTACGCCTCCGTCTTGAATGTCAGCAGAGCCGACTTCTTCAGGTACTTCATCGGTACCTTCTTGAGGTAATTCTTCAGGTATGCCGTGTGGAACACCGCCTTTATCACATCAGGATTAATGTGACTGAACGCGTACTGAAAGCCTGCCATCCTCGCGGAAAACTCCTGTGACAGTCCCATTTCGTTACACCCATTGGCAAGTCCCTCCAGCACCGCAACGGCGTAGAGCTCATCATCCTCCTGCCCACGATATTTCTCCAACATCTCGTCCAGGCAAGCATGAAACCTCTTCACCTTGCTGTCCGCCTCACTCATGCCAGGCACCTCCTGCGGATTGTTGTAGTCTGTCATTTTTTTGGTTTTGCAAGCTTTGCATGCGAGTGGGAAATCGTATCGCTGTAGGAATAAAATACCCTCCCCAAATTATCTTTCAATATAGCTGGGTGCAGGGGTGAAGCGGGGCCTGATCCTTCATTCGTGCATGTTGATGTTCATCGACATGAGACGCGACTCGGCAGTATTCAAGCAAGCTAGATACTGCTCTCACTGCTCCTCATGTTTTGTGCGTGACAGGCCTCGACAACGGTGATTGTGTCGCCATTAATGACGTAAGCGTAGTACCACTTACCTTTGTTTGCCATATGTCACTCATTGCCTTCTTTTTGAGGGGTTCGGGCGAGCAAAACTCGGATGTCTGGGGGTGGGGGTAATTCTAAAGAGAATTGGGATTTTGTTATTATTATATGAACGCCTAAAAAGCAATTGAGTGCTCACTCATGAAGTGAGGGGACGTCTAGCCTTTGATTTCAATTCCTTCTGCAAATATTCATAAACATAACCAGAACTCTGGGCATAAAGGCCAGAAGATGGACGCTGTAGAGCTAAGTATATGGAGGAACCATAAACTGTCTCTACTGCCTGAGGCAAGGTGTATTGTTCTCTATCCATCAGTAGTTGGATGAGGTCGGAGGT
>DEKQ01000009.1:160-4433 GCA_002353975.1 Prevotellaceae bacterium UBA2718 | reverse complement strand
TGGAAGGTGATGCCCTTCATATATTTCAGCCTGCGGAGAAACTCTTTCTTGTTAATATTACCAAGGCGGTAGTTTCTAATCTGGAGTCCTACACGGTCATTTGCTATCGGACCATAAACCACATCGTAACTGTGCATGTAAGGCGGAAAGTTTGTCTCATCGCGATGCTGATAAACGAAATCCGCCCATTCCTCGGTGTATGCATCGAAAGACTTGAAGGAAAGGTTACCGTTGGACAGCAGACTCTCATCAAAATGGAACTCATTCACAACCGGCTCTCCCCCAAAAATATCCACACGAGCATTAGCCACATCCTTAGCCTGAACTATATCAGTTGTCAGATAGAAAGCCTGTCCGAAATCCTTGTATGGATTGCATTGGGCAAGGTCTATCTTCTCAATGAAAATGTTGGAACCATGGTAAAGTGTAATCATAGCGTACCTCCCATTCTGCGGCAATAGGCTGAAAGGTCACGGACGTTAGAAGCAAACGACTGCGTATGCAGATAACCATACTGCCTATCGTATAGTTCAAGTGCCTTGTAACTGCCCAAATATTGTGCTGCCTGCACCGTCGTCAGCCTATGATGAGCCGCGAACTCGGCTATGAGCGCCACTATGTATTGTGCCTTGTCTGATGCCATAATTCGTTTCTCCTATCTTGACTTTTCGTTTGCAAAAATAAGCATTTAATTCCATACGCGCAAGAATTATGCCGTTTTTCTGCAACCAGGTGTTTAACATCACATGGAATATCCCTGTGCCTGATTCTTTTCGCGCCTGTCGTGGCATTTACGCTTCACTTATATTTCTTCGTGCATGTTTTGTGCATGGCGAGCATCTACTACTGTGATGGTGTCGCCATCTATCGTGTAGGCGAAGTACCACTTGTCGGTATTGGCCATGTGGTAGCCAGCCCATTGGGAGATGGTCGGCTCTCGACGAAAGAGGGTGCGCTCTATCTGAAACATCGCATCGACAGCATCATCAACGTTCTGGTGCATCAGTTCCTCAGAGTACGTATGCTTGTACTTCTTAGAGACGTTGCGGTAGAAAGTGTTTATCTTAGACAAACACCGTTTCTTGATGACATACCTCATGGCTCAGCGTACACTTCCCGAATCGTTTGGTGAAGCATCTCGCGGGCTGTCTCCAAATCGACAGTATCCTCGGCCGCCATCTCCTCAATCATCGCGTTCACCTGTCCCTGCAGCCATTTGTTGATACTCTCGCGACTGCTGAGCCCAGGGTTGATTCTACGCACAAGAACGTCATCAACTTTAATATTTACCGTACACATATTGTTATATTTTATATTGTGGGAAAGCTGAAAACACTGAGTATATTTGATTCAACTTTCGCAAGCTGTGCTTGCTAAGGAGTTCTTGCTGTGCAAGCGTCCCACAGGGCCGAGCGATAAGGAGTAAGAGGGAGATAGAAGGAGATAGAGTACGATTCTAACCCTGGAGCCAAAGATTTTTTGCCATAACATTAGCTGATAAAAAATCTCGTGAGGTCAGCCTTGGGCTTTCACTATTCTTCCACTTTCAAGTTTATAGTCGTAGCTGTGTCTGCCTTCTGCGCGAAAGTCCTTATGGTATCGGGCAAGAACTTCCTTGAATACCTCTTCGTATTTGGGTATGAAGAGGTCGTCCTTGTTTTCTATATGCTCTATAATCTCGTCAGCCAGAGATGCTATAACACTGAGGTCTGTCTTTCCTTGATTAAAACTGGTGCCTTTGATGGAGCCAGATGATACATTGAGAATACGGTTGGACGAGCCCGCCTTCTCTAACTCTACATTAACACTCTCAATGAATATCTTGAGCGCAGCCTTGGTAGCTCCATAGAGAGACAAGAAGGGTGACGACATGAAGCCGGCAATAGAGACCATGACACCACAATAGAAATCAGTCTTTGACAGCATCTTGTAATAGAAATGCTTGATAACTCGTATGACGGCAACGGTGTTGACGTTGAAATAGAGGGGGATCATTTTCTCGTCAATGTCCTCAAAGAGTGCCAACTTTCCAAAGCCAGCCGTGATGATGAGTCCGTCAATGTCTTGGAATCTGTCAAAGATGGAATAGTCTTCGCTGGTGAGGTCGAACTGAAAACTCTCAATCTTATCCTCCTTATACTCCTCTGCAAGAGATGCTTTGTCAATAATAAATACCTTTTCAGTAGAATCTCGGGAGGTGAGTACCTTGGCCATGGAGAGTCCAATGCCGTTGGCACCTCCGACTATCAGTATTCTTTTCATAACTCCATGAAGTTTTTACGTTCAGCAAACTGCTGCATGATCTCAGCCATAGCGACGCTTTCTCTTCTACGTAGGCGGGCAGAGCTGAAACGGTGGTTGAAAATGCAAGAGATGAATTCCTGAATCTCATACCTCAAGCCAGCACCATCCCAGGGGTAGAAGAATTTCTTGTTATTGTTCTGGTCCTCGTAACGGAGTTCGAAATAGTCTGTCTTCCACCACGGAGCCGGAACATAGGCATAGCCTTTGGTGCCAGAGATGACGAGGTTGCCCTCGGTCTTTACACCCAGTCCCACCTTGAAGGAGCACACGGCATTCCTGAAGCGGAAGACGCCCTTGGTGTACATGTCCACCTCGTCCTTCATGCGTGAATAGAGATTAAGGTTCTCGTAGTCTATGCCGCAGAGCTTCAGTATGGGCAACAACGGATAGCTGCCCAACTCATACATAGAGCCGCCTGCCTGCTTGGGGTCGAACTCACGCAGGGACATATCGTCATCCCAGAGTTTAGAGAGGGAGGCTTCTACATCAACAACCTCGCCGATGACACCCGACTTTATCATCACCATCAGGTGATTGAAGGCGGGACAGTGGGCTGTCTTGTTTGCCTCCATCAAGATGACATTATTCTGCTTGGCGAGCTCATAGACCTCCTTCGCACTGTCACCTCTTAAGACAAGGGGTGTTTCGCACAGGACATGCTTGCCCTCGCTGATGCTTTGCGTGATGTAGTCATAGTGCGTCAGGTGCGGAGTGGCTACATATACGGCATCGACAGCATTGTAGAAGTCAGGCAGGTTGTTATAGACCTGTATGTCCTCTGACTGTGCCGCGAGTTTCTGTGCGGCATCAGGATTGGTGTCAAAAGCGGCCACAACCTTGATGCCGCTGACAACATTAGCTTCTTCAGGGAAGCGGTTTGCCACACGTCCGCAACCGATTATGCCGAGTTTGACATCGGTAGTGGACTCATCTCTCAACATTGTGGAGCTGATGCCCTCTGTACGTGGCAGATAGACAACCTGGCAGTACTCCTTGAGATAGTCGAACTTTCCTTCCCAGTCGGAACCGATGGCGAAGATATCAACATCATACTTCTGGATGTCGTCAATCTTCTGACCTACATAGTCTTCTATTATTATCTTGTCGGCAAAGCCTGTTGCCCTGACTGCCTCCACACGCTCCAGAACATTGTTACGGACATTGAGCTTGCCACGATTACGGTCAAAGTTATCATTGGTGACACCGACGATGAGGTAGTCCCCCAATGCCTTCGCACGCTTCAGCAGGTTGATATGTCCCTGATGAAGCAGGTCGTATGTACCGTATGTTATAACCTTTTTCAATTTGCTATCCCACTCACCGCTATCTGGTATGGTGATAGCGGTGAGTGTGTCTGTGTGGGGAGTATTCCGATTTACAGATTACCTCTTTCTTTGTCGAGGTAGTATTTGTATGTGCCGACGGTGAGTTCGTCACAGGCAGCCTCGTCGCATACTACGATGGCATGTGGGTGCATCTGGAGCATTGAGGATGTCCACTTGTGTGAGATATATCCGTCGATGCAATGCTTCAGGGCGCGGGCTTTGTTGTGACCGTTGCAAACGAGGAGCACTTCCTTGGCTGCCATGACGGTGCCGATGCCTACAGTAAGAGCCTGCTTCGGCACAAGGTCAAGGTTGCCCTCGAAGAAGCGGCTGTTAGCATGGATGGTGTCTGTGGTGAGTGTCTTGATGCGGGTCTTGCTGGCCAATGATGAGCCAGGCTCGTTGAAGGCGAGGTGACCGTCAGGTCCTACGCCTCCCATGAAGAGGTCTATGCCTCCCGCTGCCTCGATAGCCTTCTCGTAGTCCTCACATTCCTTGGTGAGATCCTCGGCATTACCGTTGAGGATGTGCACGTTCTCCTTCTTTATGTCAATATGGCTGAAGAAGTTGCTCCACATGAAGCTGTGGTAGCTCTCAGGGTGCTCCTCCGGCAGTTTCACATACTCGTCCATATTGAAGGTGAC
>DEKQ01000009.1:0-131 GCA_002353975.1 Prevotellaceae bacterium UBA2718 | reverse complement strand
ATGAGTTCACGATAGAGGCCTAATGGTGATGAGCCCGTCGGGCAGCCCAGCTTGAAGGGCTTCTCCGGAGTAGGATTTGCCTCTTTGATACGCATGGCTACATAGTCAGCAGCCCACTTAGACATCTTCTC
>DEKQ01000111.1 GCA_002353975.1 Prevotellaceae bacterium UBA2718 | reverse complement strand
AAACTTCAAGACAGCCCTTGCTGCTTGCGATATTCCTGTAGTGTATCTGTGCAGTTCATAGAAAAGATTCTGCGTTTTACATACATAGTCTGTATAACGCACAATGACACAAGGCGTTACACAATGAATGTCACCTACATTATTACAACGCCATATACACTAACAAGTTACAGCGGAAATGTAGGTAAACCCGAAAATTGAGGCACACTCATTACCAAACTTTCAAACACTTATATTTCGTCGAACTCACGTTAATTACACTAATTTATGCCCTACCCTACCGTCTATTTCCGTCGAGACTTGTTTATTTGACAATCATCAAAAAATCAGCATGTTATTGTATTTTTACCTTAAAACTGTGTGCGCATACAAATTTTAATTCTTACTTTTGCAGGCGAAACGGTAATGCTGCACCTTTGTGTATGGTGCTCTTTACCATATTTATTAACTGGAAGTTGGGAATAATTCTGTGGCACAACAGACAGGTTTATCCATTACCCACCGTGATGATCCTCCCCCTGTACAGTTCTTATTCCCTAAGATGCAACTTCGACCAGCTGCACTGTTCGCCATCATGCTCCGCAATAAGCTGAACGGCACTACGAAGAAGTTACCCACTATTTTTCTGCAGTTAACAATGTCAGAAATAGTAGATGTGCAAGACGCCAAGTTGCAAGAACTAAGACTTCTGAAACATTAACATTATGTATTTCAGTAAGATTGCTAAAGTAACTCTTTTCACAGCGATTATCACCCTTAGTTCGATGAGCACCATTGCTCGCGAGAACACCAACAAAAGATTCAACTGGGGTCCCCTTATGGATGCAATCACCCAGGTGGAAAGTGAAGGAAACAGTCGTGCCGTCAGCGGCAACCAATGCGGCGCAATGCAGATTACTCCTGTACTCGTTGAGGACTGCAATGCCATTCTCAAGAAAAGAGGCGTAAAAAAACGCTTTACGCTCAATGACAGATTCAGCGTGAAGAAGAGTCGTGAGATGTTTGTGCTCATTATGAGCCACTATAATCCCACGAACAATGTAGAGAAAGCCATCCGTATATGGAATGGCGGAGTAAACTATACCAACAAAGGAACACAACGCTATTACAAGAAAGTAATGGCTCTATATAAACAGTAACCCACAAGAAAAGGTTACGTATTGCATACAAAGAGGAGGATGTTTCAAAATAGGCACATCCTCCTCTATTTACTTTATCTATTACCTGCAATAGAAATACTACACGAGTTTTTTCTGGAAGTTCCATGAGTCGCGGCACATATCCTCAATGCCGTACTTTGCCTCCCATCCCAGTTCGGCCTTTGCCTTGGCGGGATTGCAATAGCATGTTGCGATGTCTCCCGGGCGGCGGGGCTTTATGACGTATGGCACCTTGAGGTTGTTGGCCTTCTCAAATGCCTTGACAACATCCAGCACAGAGTAACCGTGACCGGTACCGAGGTTATATATGGCGATGCCGCAGTTTTTCTCTATGGCCTGCAGAGCTGCCACATGGCCTGTTGCGAGATCTACCACATGGATATAGTCTCTCACGCCCGTTCCGTCAGGGGTGTCATAGTCGTTGCCAAACACACCGAGTTCCTTGCGTATGCCAATGGCGGTCTGCGTGATATAAGGCATCAGGTTGTTTGGAATGCCGTTGGGGTTCTCGCCTATCAGGCCGCTCTTGTGCGCTCCGATGGGGTTAAAGTAGCGCAGCAGCACTACATTCCACTCCGGGTCAGCCTTCTGCACATCCATCAGCACCTCCTCAAGCATGGACTTCGTCTGTCCGTATGGGTTGGTGCAATGTCCCTTGGGGCACTCCTCAGTTATAGGAATGATAGCCGGATCGCCATATACAGTCGCACTTGATGAGAAAATGATGTTCTTGCAGCCATTCTGACGCATCACGTCGAGCAGCACGAACGTGGCGTTCATATTGTTCTCATAATACTCCAACGGCTTCGCTACACTCTCGCCCACGGCCTTCAGGCCCGCAAAGTGTATCACAGCATCAATCTTATGACTCTTGAAGATGGCATCCATAGCGGCGTGGTCTCTCACGTCTGCCTTTATGAATGGAGTCTGCTTACCGGAGATTTCGTCAATTTTCTTGATGACTTCCTCCTTTGAGTTTACGAGATTGTCAACGATGACCACCTCGTGGCCTGCGCTGTAGAGTTCAATTGCGGTGTGACTGCCTATATAGCCTGCACCGCCTGTTAGTAAGATTTTCATAGATTTTGATTTTATTCTTCCGTTATATATTGTACCTTATTTTATATTTCTGCTGCCCTTACAGGGCGTATTTTCTTTGCTGCATTCATACCCAGGGCGCTGCCCTGGGCTATTAGCTTCTGGCCTTTCTTGCTCCGATGCTCTACGCAAGCGTCCCTTAGGGCCGAGCGCAGGCCGTTATCACGCTCATCTGCCATCCTGCCAGTTTGTTGGCGAGTCCTTTGAATATCAGCAACTCGTCCACCACTATCTCATGCTGGCAATGTGGAATTATGTTCTTTGCCATTCCTCCCGTAGCAATGATGTGCAACTTGCCGTCTCCGTCCTTCAGTTTCAGGTCCGATTGCGACATTATGCGGTCTATTATGCCGTCAATCATGGCTGCCGTGCCATAGACTGTTCCGCTCTGCATGCTTTCCAGCGTGTTACGGCCAATGATGTTGCGGGGCTTCTCTATATTGATGGCAGGCAATTGCGATGCCCTGGCGCTGAGCGCATTGAGCGATGTCTTCACACCCGGGATTATCATGCCGCCCAAGAAACAGCGATTCCCGTCAATGACACCTATCGTCGTCGCTGTACCCATGTCTATGATAATGGCCGGTGCGCCGTATGTTGTCACGGCTCCAACGGCATCTGCCAGTCTGTCGTTGCCCAGTTGCGACGGTGACTCCACACCGATGGTGATAAATCGTGCAGCATCCTTGAACGTGAACATACGGGGATGCACACCCGTGAGGTCTGAGATAGCCTGCGATATATCATCGTTCACCTCTGGCACCACAGACGATATGACAACGTCCGTAACATCGCTGAAGCGTAACTGATACTTCTTTGATCCGGTATATAACTCATGCCTGAAGTAGGCCATAGTCTGCTCCTTCAGCGTCTTGAAGCGCCATGTGCGGCTGATGGTGCCATCGGCCTCCATCACGGCAACCACAACGGTTGAGTTTCCTATATCTATCAGAAGTTTCATGCTATCTCTCTTTTACTAATTCTGTCAATATCATGTCTGCCGTCTCTTCCTTGCTGCACAGTGGCAGTTCCAGCGTGGCGTCCCTTGTGATTATGGTCACCTTGTTAGTATCTACCGCAAAGCCTGTAGCTCCCTGGTCTGTATGGCTGATACTGTTGGCACATATCATATCGGCATTTTTCCTCTCCAGCTTCCTGCGCGAGTTCTCTATCAGGTTCTCCGTCTCCATTGAGAATCCCACCAGTGTCTGTCCCTCGCGCTTATGCTCACCGAGATACTGCAGTATGTCCTTAGTGCGCCTGAGGGGAATGGACATCTCTCCGTCGCCTTTCTTCACTTTCTGCTCCGAATAGCAGGCCGGAGTATAGTCAGCCACAGCGCTACACATTATTATAATGTCCTGCTCCTGCTGCCTCTCCGTCACCGCCTCATACATATCCTCTGCCGTTGTCACGTCAACGACCTTGCAGCCCGGACAGGCCTTCAGGTTCACGGGACCGCTGACCAGCGTCACCTCCGCGCCGCGCAGCTGCGCCATCTTTGCCAGTGCATATCCCATCTTGCCCGATGAATGGTTGGTGATATACCTCACGGGGTCTATGGACTCCTGCGTAGGGCCGGCACTTATCAGCACCCTCCTACCCTTCAGGTCCTTCTCCTTTGCCACGGCCATCATGATGTGCCACATCAGCGTCTCCTCATCAGGCATCTTGCCGCTGCCTATATCTCCACATGCCAAGCGGCCAGAGGCGGGTGTTATTATCTCATACCCAAACTTCTTCAGCCTCTCCACGTTGTCCTGCACTATCGGGTTCTCCCACATGCCGGTGTTCATGGCGGGTGCTATGATGCACGGTGCCTTCGTGGCGCACACCGTGGTGGTGAGCATATCATCACAGATGCCACCGGCTATCTTGCCTATCACGTTGGCTGTAGCCGGAGCCACCAGCACCACATCGGCCTGCTTTGCCAATGACACATGCTCCACCTTGAAATCAAAGTCGCGGTCAAAGGTATCGACGATGCATTTGTTGCCCGTGAGGGTCTCAAACGTCATCGGCGTGATGAAGTGGCACGCGTTACGCGTCATAATGACGTGCACCGTGGCATGCTGCTTCACCAGCATCGAGGCCAAATTAGCTATCTTGTAAGCCGCGATGCTACCAGTCACTCCGAGCAATATGGTCTTATCTTTCAGCACTAATTATAATTTAAGAGTTCTTGCTGGGGCAAGCGTCCCGTTGGGCCGAGCGGAGAATTGAGAATTATGATTACAACACTGAGAATTTTGAATTTTGAATTCTTAATTCTTAATTTTCAATTGTCCTCCAGCCTTCCGTGCTTCTCGTAGTTTGCCTTGCGCACTATGCCGTTCTTCTCATCCACGAATATCACCGTGGGCTTATGCTCCTTAGCCTCCTCTGGAGTCATGCTGGCGTATGCCATGATGATAATCTTGTCGCCCACGTCCACGAGTCTCGCTGCCGCACCGTTCAGGCAGATGATGCCCGAACCGGCCTCGCCTGCTATGGCGTATGTCTCAAAGCGATTGCCGTTGTCAATGTCGGCAATCTCCACCTTCTCATACTCCACGATACCTGATGCTTTCAGCAGTTCTGTATCTATCGTGATACTGCCGACATAGTCCAGGTCAGCCTGTGTCACCACCGCACGATGGATTTTGGATTTCAGTAGTGTTATATTCAAAATCGTATCTTTTTAATTATGCACTATGAATAATAAAATTGTCAATCAGCCTTGTCTTTCCTATATAGACAGCGATGGCAACGAGTGTATCGTCTGCGATGGTATCCACGCGCTGAATGTTCTCAAAGTCCACCACCTCTACATAGTCTATGCGTGCCATCGGCTCTGTCTTCAGGCTCTCGGTGATTACTTCCTTCACCTTCTCGGCACTCTTCTCCCCCTGCTCTATCAGCGCCTTGCCTTTCTTCAGGCTCTGTGAGAGTATCAGCGCAGCCTGGCGCTCCGCCGGCGAGAGATATGTATTGCGGCTCGACTTAGCCAGACCATCCTCCTCACGTACTATCGGACAGGGGACTATCTCAACGGGGAAATTCAGGTCGCGTGCAAAACGCTTGATAGTAGCAAGCTGCTGGGCATCCTTCTGTCCGAAGTATGCGCGGTCTGGCTGCACGATGTTAAACAGTTTGCCCACCACGGTGCACACCCCGCGGAAATGCACGGGACGCACGGCACCGCAGAGCAGCTCCGTAGTCTCTGTCGTATCGATGAACGAGGTGAAGTGGCCCGGGTACATCTCCTCTGGCTCAGGGTTGAAGATCAGGTCTCCCCCAACCTCTTCCACTGCCTGCATGTCATGGTTGATGTCACGGGGATAGGTCTCCAGGTCTTCAGTGGGACCAAACTGTATAGGGTTTACGAACACTGACACCACGGTGCGGTCGTTCTGCTCCACAGACTTGCTTATCAGGCTCTGATGCCCCTCATGCAGGTAGCCCATCGTGGGCACAAGACCAACAGAAAGGCCTTCCTTGCGCCATTCAGCTACTATCTCTCTAACTTCCTTTATCGTATGTACTAATTTCATTCGAATTAACAAATTGATAAATTGACAAATTAACAAATCTACAACCTGCTCAGTCGTACTTGAAGTCCGGATATATACGCTGTCCACACTCCTCTTTGTACTGTTTGAAGGCAGCAAGCATCACGTCGTGAATGTTGGCATACTGCTTTGCGAACTTCGGCTTGAAGCCACCCGTAAAGTTCAGCATATCCTGATATACCAGCACCTGTCCGTCGCAACCGTTACCGGCTCCTATTCCTATCGTGAGGATATTCAATGTCTGGGTAATCTTTGTCGCTATAGATGAGGGTATGCACTCCAGCGTTACGGCAAAGGCTCCTGCCTCCTGCACCGCGAGTGCATCCTGCATGAGCCGCTGCTGAGCAGCCTCCGTCTTGCCCTGAACCTTGTAGCCGCCCATAGCATTGACTGACTGAGGTGTCAGTCCTATATGGGCTACAACGGGTATGCCGGCATCTGTAATGGCCTTGATGCGGTCAGCATACTCTGCTCCGCCTTCCATCTTGACGGCCTGGCAGCCCGTGCCCTGCATGATGCGCCCTGCATTCAGCACAGCATCGCGCACCGATGGCTGATAGGACATAAACGGCATATCCACAACGACAAAAGCGTCTTTCACACCGCGACACACGGCAGCACCGTGATGTATCATATCCTCTACCGTCACAGCCAGCGTGTTCTCATAGCCCAAAATAACATTTCCCAGCGAGTCGCCCACCAGGATACAATCTACGCCAGCCTCGTCAATGATGCGAGCAGTGGGGCAATCGTATGCCGTCAGCATACTGATGGGCTCCCCACCCTTTCTGGCCAATAATGTGTTTATTGTCTGTTTCATCTTTTTTGAGGGTGCAAAGTTACTAATATAATTCCAACCGCGACACCCTTTTTCAAAGAAAAAGCAAAAGAACTCAGCCGATTTAATGTTTTTTCACACAGTACAA
>DEKQ01000036.1 GCA_002353975.1 Prevotellaceae bacterium UBA2718 | reverse complement strand
TTGCGGGTGCAAAGGTACGCATTAAATTCGAAACAACCAAACTTTTATTCGATTTTTTGAGAAAAAAATCTAAAACGGCCTGTTTATAGATAAATGTATGCTGTATTATGTTTTTTTCTTGCATATTTTAACTATCTTTGCACCCGAAATGAAATTGTGTACAATTATGTATCAAACTAAACGGACGACGATTATCTGCTTTGCTTTATTGCAGAGTCTGGTCATGATGGCGCAACTGAGCGACCCGAGGGAGAAATTGGGTATCACAGCAACAGTGGATGGCTCTACTAATACGGACTATCGCTGGAAGACGGAGGGGGGAGAGCTTCTGGAAACGGGGCGCATGCGGCAAGGAGTCAATGCGCGCTTGAGAGCCAACGTGCGACTGCTGGGTAGCAAACGGTTCTCGCTCTCGTTCAACCCGTTCTATAATTTCAGTACGCGAAGCTTGAAGGCGGATGCCGACGGACAGCAGTTGCAATTGCCCATCCCCAGTGCGCACCATCACTATGGCGGCGGATTCACCGGCACCTACAATACGCAGTGGTTGGGCAAGCCGTTTACGTTGATGGCTATGATTATGGGTAACTTCTCGCAATACGGCTACGAGAACTTCTCGGCTATGGGCGGAGCCGTGTTCACCATCACGCGCAGCCGCACGACCTATTTGGCCCTGGGCGGTCTGCTGCTATTAGGCACCTCGGTGAAGTGGCCGCTCTATCCGTTGATTATCTACAATCACCGCTTCGACGACCGCTGGAGCATCAATTGTCTGGAGACCAACAACTATCTCTACTATCAGGCCTCGCCAAAGCTGCGCTATGCCCTGGGCATGGAGATTGTGACAGACAAGATATACCTGCGCCCCGACCGCAAAGACCTGCCGAGGAAAGCCGAGATTAGCGAGCTGTCAGAGCGCTTCGGTGTCTTTGCCGACCTGCAGGCTGCCCAGGGTCTGTCGCTGAATTTCGGTGTGGGCGTCACCGTACCTTTTTATAGTCGCCTGCGCGAGAGTGGATACAACAAGACATACATGCGCATGTATGACCACGTGAAGCCTTTTGTGAAGCTCCAATTGAAATACAGCATCCTGTCACGCTAAGCTCACTCTGCTGATTTTTTGTTGGTTATTATTTGGAAGTTTCAAATAAATGTTGTATCTTTGCAGGGTATTAGGAGATATTCATTACTAAATAAAAAACAAGCAACTATGAACAACAGTACGAAACAACATCTGATGCGAGTAGCCTGTGTGATGCTGCTCAGCCTGTTTGTGGCTACCACCATATGGTCGCAGTCGGCCACGATGGTCAATAGTGTGAATACTGCTACTGCGGTGCAGTCTGCCGCCATGTCCGATGATGACGGCATGAGCAGTGCAGAGCTGATGAAGGGCTATATACAGCAGTGCTTCGACAAGCAGCTGCCCACCTATCAGGCACCTCAGCGCCGCGCTGCTGTTGCACAGTTGTCGGGCAACGACCTGAGGGCTTACAACTACCTGAAAGAAGTGGTGAAGAAGATTGCAGCCGGAGAGGTGGAAAGTACCCAGCTTGAGATACCGCTCGACCAGATCAACGAGGGCTCTGTGGAATATACCGCTGCCGATTTGGGCATCTCAGCTATCGTGGTTGGCGGCACGTTGTCGGAGGAGGCGCAACAGAAAGCTATGGCCAAAGCCGGATTCGACATCACTGCCGTCAACAGGGCACTGCTGGCAGACATGCCTTACGAGCTGTACTGGTATGACAAGACAAAGGGTTGTAGTGGCCAGTATGGATTCTCATATAACTCGTCGACTGTGAAGTTGAAGGTTACCAAGCTGCTGTTCACGATGAACATCGCCCAAGAGTATGCCGTGCAGGAGGGAGGCAATTATTATCCCATGCGCTTCAATACGAGTCTGGTGACATCGGTGAATGCTGCCGTGAAGAACGCCCAGACGGTGGCCGATGGGGCTACGGGCACGCTGTTGCAGCGCCTGCAATACTTCAAGGACAAGATATGCGAGATGGTGGACTACAACCAGTCGGCAGTTGACTACAAGTGGCCATATGGTAACCCCTGGCAACTGGTATGGGTGTTCGATGGCGATGCCTCGACGAAGGTGGTCTGTGAGGGATACTCCAAGGCCTTCAAGTATCTTTGCGACTTGAGCAAATTCTCGAATGCCGAGTGCCTGATAGCCACAGGCGACATGAATGGCGGTACGGGTGCCGGCGGCCACATGTGGAATGTGATGAAGATGGACGACGGCAAGAGCTATATGGTGGATGTGACCAACTGCGACGACGGTACGGTGGGTGCGCCCAACCATCTGTTCATGGCCTTCGGACCTGCTGGCAGCTATACCCAAGGCTATACCTTCACTGCCAATGGCCATGATATCAGCTATATATACGACGATGTGACAAAGGATAATTTCACTGAGCAGGAGCTGACCATCTCGGCTACTAAGTATGAGGATTCAGGAGCGACTCCTACACCTGCGAAGTATAGCCTGACTTTCATGGTAGGCGATAAGGAGTATGCCGCCGCTGAATATGAGGAAGGAGCAACCATAGCGAAGCCCGAGAAAGACCCCGAGAAGGAAGGCTACACTTTCAAGGGCTGGAAGGATTTGCCCGAGACGATGCCTGCCAATGACCTGACGGTATCGGCTGTCTTCGAGGTGAATAAATATAAGGTAATATATAAGGTGGACGGTGAGGAATACCAGACGGTAGAGGTTGAATACGGTGCCAAGATTACGCTGATTGCTGCTCCTACAAAGGAAGGCTACACCTTCTCAGGATGGAGTGAGGCTCCAGAGACCATGCCCGCAACAGACGTGACCATTATCGGAACGTTTACCAAGAACGCCGAACCCGAGCCAGAGCCGGAGCCTGAACCCGTCGTGATTACTGAAGGCGGAATAACCATTACGGTGAACACAGACAATACGGCGGTGCTGAATGAGTTGAAGTTGGTTACAGGAGCAGTAGCCATTCCTGCCTTCCTCAAGTATGAGGGTAAGGATTATAAGATTACCGTGATTGGCGAAGGTGCACTGAAGGACAATACGAGCATTACCGAGGTGACCGTGCCCAACGGCATTGAGAAGATAGAGGCAAGAGCCTTCATGGGATGCAGTAATCTGAAGAATATAACCCTTGGTGAAAATGTGGTGATAGTTGGCCCGCAGGCAATGTCAAGTATCTGTATCCCGTCTGTCCTGAATGTCAACCATCGCGTAGAAGGCGAAGGACTGAAGGTGTACTGCCGTGCTGCCAGTGTTCCCGAGATAGCATCTGACGCCTTTGAGAACACACCGCTCGGCAACGCCACGCTCATCGTGAAGGACGAGCTTGTAGACAGCTACCGCGCTGCAGCCGTATGGAAAGACTTCGGCACCATCCTGAGCGAGACAGAGGCCTCGGGTATCGGTATCATCCTGCAGGATGCTGCCGACGGGCAGTTCTACTCTGTCAGCGGCATCGCCAGCGACAAGGCTCATAAGGGCTTGAACATCATCCGTACCACAGACGGACGGACAAAGAAAGTGATAGTAAAATAATAATATGGTAAAGAGAAGATGGCGCTGCAAGCCGGGTGAACAACCCACGGAGCTGGACAAGCGCATCATGTATTTAGAGAACAAGGGGGTGTTGGTGCCTACACGTGAGCTGATCAAGACCCCAGAGCAAATAGAAGGCATCCGCAAGGCCGGTGTGGTGAACAC
>DEKQ01000046.1:3192-11498 GCA_002353975.1 Prevotellaceae bacterium UBA2718 | reverse complement strand
TCGAGGAAGGAGAGGTCACGCTCCACGTTATCGACGATGACGAGAGGATGCTGAGCCGTAGCGTTGGTTGTACGCAAGCCACGGATGTACATATTCGTCTCTGACCATCCAGGCTCAGAGGTTGCCTCGTAAGTCTCAACACCTGTCAGCACTGAGTTGAAGGCATTCTGGAGCACCGTGACAGGGTGTTTCTCCAGTTCCTCGCCCGTAACCGTAGAGGTGGACTCGGTGATATACTTCATTTTCTTAGTGGTGAAAGGCATTGCAAATTCCTTCTCATACATGTCGGAATCGCGCTCCAGCACCACCTTGAAACCATCAAAATTAGCTTTCTCTATCTTCTGATAGTAGCCCTCGCTGTTGATGCATATCTCGTCGCCATTGCTGACATTCTTGAGCGAGAAGCATCCGTTCTTGTCCGTCATAGCCAGTCGGTTGGTCTCGGTGACATTGACCAGTGCACCAACGATTGGGTTGCCGTTATTGTCCACAACAGTACCCTTGAGCACCTGACCCTTGGTCGCCGTCTGTGCCGACGCGCCGGTAGCAATGGAGAGCGCCATCGCTACAAGGACTGATTTTATTATATTCTTTGTCATAACCAATTCTTAATTATGAATTATGAATTCTGAATCATGCATTATATTATTACCATCCTGGATTGTTCTCTATCTCTGTCTTCCAGACTTCTGTCTGTGGGATAGGATAGCAATACATTCTTGGATAGAAGACACGCGTCTGCGCCTGCTTACGAGTATAGACATTGTCCTTGGTCACTGTGACTCCGATGATAGGACGTGCCAGAGCTTCCTCTGCCACACCCCAGCGGCGTACATCCCACGAACGATGGTCTTCCATTGCCAGCTCCACGTTGCGCTCCTTGTGAATGAAGTTGCGCATAGCCTCCTGAGTATTCAGGTCTTTGCTCAGACGCGACGAGATGCTGCCGGTAATGCCTGCACGACGTCTTATCATGTCAAGGTAAGAAGCGATGGTAAATTTGTTCTGGTTGTAGTCCACTTCGTTGAGCGCCTCACAGTAGTTCAGCAATATCTCGGCATAGCGCATGAAGATCCAGTTGCGTGATGCAGTACCGATGTGCTGCGTGGTATTGAATATCTGCTGTGGTACGTACTTGCGCATATAGTAGCCGGTCTTTGTGGCGTTAGCGTCGCCGACGGCATTGTCTGCGCCGCCGTCAAAGATTTCAAGCACCTTTGTTCCCCACTCTTCTCCATTGTAGAGGACGGTGTATGCGAGTCGCGGGTCACGGCCAGTCACAGGAGATGCGTCGTTATATCCGCTCTCGCTGTTGACGATGCTGCTGACGTTCAGGTAGTTTCCATTATAGGCAGGTGCTCCCGTTGCGTCGTATGAGGTGAATGGTGATGTGCCGTCAGCCATGTCATACATATCCACGAGGTTCTGTGTGGGGCAGTTGCCGCCACGTCCACCCTCAGCAGTAGGTACGTCAAGGTAGATGCTACCCCACCCTACGGCTGGTTCGTTACGCCAGAAGATGACCTCCTTATTGCCGGTATAAACGGTCTTGAGGATGGCATCCTCATAGTTGGCTTCCAGAGAGTAAGACTTTCCCGTGCCATAGGTCTTGATGAAGTTCCACTGTGCATCAGCTGCCTGCTGCCATGTCACGCCGGACTTGCCGAACTTTTGCGTGAACTCATTGTCACCGGCATAGCGTGGCGATGCGAGATAAAGCAGGATGCGTGCACGCAGACCGCAGGCCATACCCTTGGTGATACGTCCGGCACGGTCATCATTGGTCATATTGTCAAGAAGGTTGGCCTCCACGGTCTTTTCGTCAAGGTCTTCCATGACATTGGCGATGAACTCCTGAACCGATGGACGGTCCTTGTATTCCCTTGACAGTTCCTCGGCACCCTTCTCAGGATCAAGGCGATCCTTGATGTATGGCACCGGACCATAGCGCAGGAAGAGCTCCCAATAGAAGTATCCGCGCAGGAACTTTGCCTCCGCCGTGTAGTTCTTCTTGTCGGTCTCATAAGAAGCCAGCGAGTTCTCTGCCGTAGGCTTTGGCACGCTTTCTATCCTTGCGATAGTTGTGTTCATCTTACGTATGGCACGATAGTAGTGCTCCCATGTGTTGATGAGCTCCGTAGCGCCGTACGAGCTATAGTAGTTGCCTACATTGAAACTGCGGCGCACGCCACCGGCGGAATAGCTGCACATAGCCAGGTCCGTTGCGGCATCCATCCATGAGCCTTGTCCGGCCCAGTCACTACCGTCATATACTTTCAGTGCTCCGTGACGGAGATAGTTGTATCCGTCCAAATGATATGCCTTCAGGTTCTCCCAGTCGCTGAAGGTCTGCTCCTCAGTCATCTCATTGCCCTTCTCCTTGTCAAGAAAGTCAGAGCAGGACGTCAGGAGTCCGCTGCCGACAATGCCAAGCGGGAGAGCGAAGGCTGCATAAAGCATATATGAATATATCTTCGATTTCATAGTGATTTATGAATTATGGATTATGAATAATGATTTAGAACTGTACGTTCAGACCAAAGTTGATAGCCTTCATGATAGGATACTTGTTAGAGCCTGACGATTCCGGGTCTATGTCCAGGCCGTGCAGTCTATCCCATGTTACGAGGTTGTTGGCATTAACATACACGCGGCACTGCGACATTGCCAGCTTGCTAATCCACTTCTTAGGCAGGTCCCAATACACCTCAATGTTCTTCAGGCGTATGAAGGCACCGTTCTGCAGGAAGAAGGAGTTGGTCTGCTGGTTGTGGTTGCCGTATGAGTCATAGTGCAGCAGCGGGTATGCAGCGTTGGCGAGGTTGTAAGCCTCTGTCTGTGCTGGGTTCCAGCGGTTCAGGTGTATAGCACGCACACGTCCACCGTTGACAAAAGCATACATCGCCTCTGCGTCATAGTAACGGCTAACGTGGTCCACACCCTGGAACATCACGCTGAAACCGATGCCCTTATAGTCGCAGCCAAGCGAAAGGGTATAGGTATTCTCAGGCACGTCAGAGTAACCGAAGTACGTTCTGTCGTTGTCGTCAATGAAGCCATCGTTATTCATATCCTTATACTTCAGGTCACCCACCTTCAGCTGGTCAGTGTAGGCAGACTTAGGCAGATTAGGATTTGCCAGGTCTGCAGCGGTGATGAAGCCCTCAGCCTGCAAGCCGTAGGTAAGGCCGATGGAGCGACCTTCCTGCTTCTGGTAAGCGGTCTTCAGCAGCGGCTCGTTGATGGAGATAATCTCGTTCTTGGCGTGAGCGAAGGTAGCATCAATGGTATAGTTGAAGTGCTCACCTATCTTATTGCGGTGATGCAGCTCTATTTCTATACCTGAGTTCTTCGTCTCACCCAGGTTACCGGCTGCCATATTCACGCCGAGCCACTGTGGCATGGTCTGATATGCACAGAGGATGTTCTTACGACGCTCGTAGAAGTAGTCGAATACACCGGAGAGTTTACCGTCCCACAGGTTGAACTCAAGACCTGCGTTGTACTTGTTAGCCTTTTCCCATGTCACGTCATAGTTGGCATACTGTGACTCATAGATACCGGTCACGCCGTTTGCGTTACCGAAAGTATAGTCATTCGGTATCTGAGACCAGATGGCCTGATAGAGGAAGCGCTGGCTGTACTGGTCGTTACCTACCTGACCGTAAGACGCCCTGATCTTCAGGTTGGTCAACCAGTCCTTGGTAGATTCCATGAACTTCTCCTGTGTGATGCGCCAACCGAGAGAGAAAGCGGGGAAGAAACCGAAGCGCTTGCCCCTGCGGAAGTTCTCTGAACCGTTGTAGCCCATGTTGATCTCGGCCAGATACTTATCGTCATATCCGTATGTCACACGGCCTACGAGACCCACGTATCTCTTCGGGAGGTCAGCAGTAAAGTTATTGGACGTAGCCAAAGAGCGCTGGAAGCGGTAGTCGTTCTGGTTATAGAGCACCATGGCCGTCCAGTCGTGCTTGCCAAAGCGGTTTGCCCAATATATCTGTCCCTCGAGGTAGAGCTTGTATGTAGAGGTGTTGTCATTACCTGCGTATGTCAGGTTTCCGTTGGTGCCGAAGCTGTTATATCCGCTCAGGTCACCCGCATTTGCAGGGTCAACCAGCTGATATGTAGCGTAGCTCTTCGTGTAAAGGCGTCTGAAGTAAGAGTCATAGTCGAATGACATCATACCGCGCACCTTCAGTCCCTTCAGCAGCCAGTCCATCTTATAGTCGGCGATGAAGTTGGTCTCGTTGATGGTGTTGGTAGCCTTATAGAAACCAGCCTCTGCGAGCAGGGCATACACATTGGAGTACTGTGACGAGCCGCCGTATATCTTCTTTCCGTTGTCAAGCGTATAGGTCACGGGGAAAGCATAGCTCGGAGTGTGGTTGATGTTGTAGAACACCTGCGAGTAGCCTGCTGACTCGTTGGAGTTAGGACCGTTGCGCTCCTCAAAGCGGGTACCGAAGTTCACCGAGAGAGTAAGGTTCTTCACGAGGTCAAAGTCCAGGTTGGCACGGAAACCGTAGCGTGAGTAAGACGTGTTAGACTTGTTGCCATACTCATCGGTAGAGAGGTTTCTGAACAGACCCTGCTGATTGTAGTACTCACCTGATACGAAGTACTTCATTCTCTTCGTACCACCGCGCACGTTAAGGTTGTAACGCATGGCGGGAGCCGTTGACTTCAGCACGGTGTTATACCAGTCCACGTCAGGCAAGTTGGCTATCTGATCGTCGGTGTATGCCACACCCAGTCCGTCGTTGGCGTATGCCTCGTTCAGCAGCATCGTTGACTCCTTAGTGCCTAAATAGTTAGAGGTACGCGTGGGCGAGGTAATCTGATAGTTTGCTGTCAGGCTGACAACAGGCTTCTGATCCTTACCGCGCTTTGTCGTGATGAGCATCACGCCGTTAGCGCCGCGCACACCATATACGGCTGTTGCAGAAGCATCCTTCAGCACAGAGATGGACTCGATGTCATCAGGAGCAATCTGCGAGAATGCACGCTCCACTCCGTCCACCAGCACCAGCGGCTGGTCATTGCCCGTGAACGTGGCACGTCCACGGATGAAGATGCTGGCATCGTCGGCACCAGGGGCACCTGAAGCCTGATTGGTCACAACGCCTGAGATTTTACCTGCCAGTGCCTGAGAGATGTTGGCAGCCGGAGTGGCGAGGAGGTCGGCAGAGCTGACCTGCGAGATAGCGCCGATGACCGACTCCTTCTTCTGCTGGCCGTAGCCCACAACGACAACCTCATTGAGGAGCTTCTTGTCCTCACCCATCTTCACTTCTATCTGTGTCTTGCCCGCAACGGCGATTTCCTGAGTAGCAAAACCCACGTAGCTGACGCTCAGAGTGGCATCGGCAGGAACCTTGATAGAGAAATTACCCTCATAGTCGGTAATAGTAGCATTCTTAGTGCCCTTCTGTATTACGGTGGCACCAATAATGTCTTCGCCCGTCTCATCCGTCACGTGACCCTTCACCGTCACCTGTGCCAGGGCAACAGACGACACAAACGTCAGCAAGAATGCAAAGACGAGATTATATATCGATTTACTATTCATAAGTTTTTAGTTCTAAAGTTCTTAGGTTTTTAGTATCAGAACGGTTTTGTCAGCATACATCCTGCAGGCTGCATCTCAAGATGACAACCGTCGATGGTGAGGAACGCCCTGATGTTCTCGCTGTCATTACCGATGTCCACAGTAAATGTCTCGTTATACACATGGCCGTTCTGGCACGTTGCCACAGCGTTCATCACGCACTGTGTGCCATTGCGCGAGATAGTCACCTTCACCGCTGCGCCGTCCATATTCTCACGGAAGGCATCCCAGTCGTCATATCCGGAGCTGGTCCATGTGCCTGCGCCATAGCTGTCGCCCCATCCGTAGAGGTCGGAACGCAGGATGGCATACTCGGCGTATGCCGGGCCCTCACGGTCATCGTCGGTCGTGATGCCTACCACCCAGTTGTTCCAGTTGTTGGCCTTCGAGCTGTAGTTGGTAAATGCCAGCGTAAGGTTCCAACCGGCAGGGATTGTGAAGTAATCAGAGTGGTCACCCCAGAAGCCCGTAGAATTGTCGGTAGCACCAACGGTAGTCTTCTCCACAGTCACGGACTTCATAGCTCCGCACTGGTTCTTGTTCATCTCCAGATGGCATCCGTCCACGGTGAGGAATGCACGCATCGGGTCGCTGCTGTTACCGGTGTCCATAGTGAATGTCTCGGTATATACGTGACCATTCTGACATGTTGCCACGGCTGTCATCACGCACTGTGAGCCCTTGCGCACGATGGTGATATTGACATCGGCACCGTCCATATTCTCGCGGAAGGCATCCCAGTCATCATATCCGGAGCTGGTCCATGTGCCTGCGCCATAGCTGTCACCCCATCCGTAGAGGTCGGAACGCAGGATGGCATACTCGGCATAGCCGTCAGTGCTACGGTCGGCATCAGTGGTGAGGCCGATAACCCAGTTGTTCCAGTTGTTGGCCTTTGAGCTGTAGTTCTTAAAGTTCAGCACGATGGAGCCGTCTGCCGGAATGCGGAAGTAGTTGGAGTGTGCTCCCCACCAGCCTGTAGAGTTGTCGGCAGCACCTACGGTAGGAATCCAGTCACCCACAACATACTCGAAATCGGCTTCGCCACCGCCGCCGCCACCGCCGCCGCCGCGGTTGTCGCGCCACTGACGCTCGGTAATCACGTTGCGATATACGTCTATATCATCAATTTTCCATACATATTTCTCGGCCTTCTCCTCGTCGGCAGTAGCATCGTATGTGCTGTTGCCGAAATATAGATAAGGTGCATCAGCCATAAACTTCACTACGTCCTTCATGTTGATGTTGGCTGCGGTCTTATAGCTGTACTGTGGTGTATAGTCCAGACGCTTCAGGCCGTCAACGTAGATGAAGTAGTCCCAGTCGCTGATACATACTGCAACCTTGTGCCATGCGGTGTCGCCCTGCAGGATGCCGGTCTTCGACTCGGTGTTAAACTCCCACTGTCCGGCTGCGGTGTTCACGTGCAGGCCGCCGTTGCCGTCAAGGCTTACCTCCTGCGAACCGTCTGCGTTCTTGAACGAGAACAGCGTCAGCGTGGAGATGTCAACATCGGGATTCACGTCGGTATAGACATAGAACACCAGAGATACCGCTTTCTGTGCATTGCCGCCAATGGGGTTTGGCAAAGCCAGATAGCCGCCGTTCAGCTTCATGAACGTGGTCTTCCAGGTGGCATCGTTCGCAAACACAGGCAGGTCACCGCCTTCGTATGAGAACAGTTCACCCTCTTGAGATGTAGAAATGGAATTCACAGGAGTACCGTCATCAAAATGGTATGACGCTAATTGCTCCAGCTTCGGATAGACCTGCCCTCCTGCGGGTGGGTCAACCTCATCCCATTTCTTGCACGACGACAGGCACAACAGCGCCATAGCCGTAAGAAATAGCATTGATTTCCTCATAATGGATTAGTTTGTTAGGTAATTATTAGTAGTTTCAGTTTTAGCAAATTCGTGGCAAATTTACAAAAAATTATGTAAACAAAGTAAAACCATCAGTTAAAAAAACTAAATCAACCAAATAATTCCCCCATTCCGAAAATGTCAAAAGGATATTCCGGAAAGTGTTAAAACAATCCTCTTTCAACTATTGCAAAGAAAAAACGCCCTGTGCCCGGCACAAATGGGTGCATCTCTCCCTCGTCCAAAGGAAACTTAGATTGAGATGTGTCCCACATCGCAATCATCAGCCTGCATCGATTAGTTCTACTAGGTGATGATAGCGAAGATGTCACTCACCTATCTTAGCATCAAGGGCTGCACGCTTCTCGTGATATTGCTTCAGCTATCTACTTGACTGACTCCCTCATTTGTTCTATAAGATCATCAGAAGATACAAGCGTAAACACATGATTACATATCCCGACAGAAAGAGTCTTGCGTCCTTCTGAAGCATTTACCTGTCCTAAACTGAAAACGGCATAATTCTTCACCATGAGTTGCTGTTCCATCACCCCTTTGAAAAGCCCACCAACAACGGAAGACGTCACAAGCCTCATCCCCTCCTCAAAACTACCATCCTCCTCATCACCATCTTCTTCAGATGAATACGATTCATTCATCTGGTGGTCAACAGCAGTAATAAACTCATCATTAATAGCCTCCACATGCCTCTGCTTATCAGGACATGTCAACACCAACGTAGCTAAAACAACAACAATAATAAGTATTGTAATAAGTTTCTTCATATCTTTAGGATTTAGATTTCTCTCGGCAAAATTACAAATAAAAAT